>DIXL01000054.1 GCA_002428685.1 Cloacimonetes bacterium UBA6081
ACAATTGAAAGTAAACTCTGTATAACTCCCTACATAGCATGAATAAGCGGCAAATATTGGCTCACTAAGGTATTTTCCCGCCCTTATGACCATTGCCATATCATTCCCATATCATTCCCAAGAGTATTGAGATTGATATGGGAATGATATGGGAATGGTAGCAGGAAAGATGGTTGGTAAGAGCTACTAATTATTGGCTATTATCCTGCAACAAGAGAAAATAATTATCCGGATTTACTGTTTGCACAATAGCCTTTGGGTATTGATTTATAAAGCTCTTTACACTTGGCTTTTTGCGAACATTCCATTTTATTTCATACGCGTTAATCTGGGCATTCATAAGCTCCAGATAATCTATCTCTCCACTGCTAATGGAACGCCAGAAATGGGTTTTACACTGTTTCCGGTGATTTGCATTACGCTTTCTGAACTCTGACACTAGATAGTTTTCCCACAGCTTGCCAATGTCATCCCGCAAATCCACAGGCCTGAAATCGGCTAATAAGGCATTGCGGATGCCGTTATCATAGAAATATATCTTGCGTGATTTCTTAATCTCATTACGCTGATTGGTGCTATAGTTGGTTAAGCGAAAAATGATAAACGCCCTTTCCAGCATCAGAATGTAGCGTTCTATGGTAGTGGGATCGCCTAACAAAAGCTGCGCCAGTTCGTTGAAAGACACCTCAGCCGAAACCTGTAAAGCTAAAGCGGTAAGTAGCTTTTCCACCAATTCTGGCTTGCGGATATCGTTCAGCACAAATACGTCTTTATACAGGTAGCTGGAACTCAATTCGGAAAGAACCTCGGATTCCGAGCCAGGATTGTTGATTACTTCCGGATAAGAGCCATACAGCAATCGCTTTTGCAGGCTGGATACTTCAGTAATAGTAGAAGTGTGCGCGGAGAGTTCTTCAAAAGCAAATGGCATTAGCTGATATTCCCATTTGCGTCCGGTTAGAGGCTCATTTAGCTTATCCGAGAGCTCGAAAGCTGACGAACCGGTGGCTATAACTTGAGTATTGGGGATATTATCCACAATTAGTTTGATGATAAGGCCGGCATTATCAAGCTTCTGAGCTTCATCCAGCATGATAAGTTTATTTTTGCCAATAATGCTTTTTAACGAGCTAACATTTTCTGCGGAAAACAATTTGCGGGTTTCCAGTTCATCACAATTGAAGTAACTACCTATGCCTTTATACTGCCCCAGAATTTTCTTAACAAGGGTAGTTTTTCCGCTTTGACGTGGCCCCAGTATTATAATGGCTCTGCCACCGAACATGCGTTCAGCTATGGAAGAGTGGATAATCCTGTCTATCATAATCTTACCTCTGCATCAGTAATTTCCGTACCCGACAGAGTGTCAAGCAAAAACTTCGATATTCTGGACTATAACCTAAAATAAATGGCTTTATTTTGGGTTATAGTCCAGAAAACAGGGGTTTTGTTCAGGATTTGTCGATGAAGATATATTTACCCTTGATGCCGGTTTTCATCTGCATGGATTTAAGCTTGCTATCTTCATTGAAATGAGCTTGCAGATATACGCCGGTGGCACTATTGATAAAGAAATCCTTCTTTTCTGCTTCATCCTGCTGGTAATAATAGCTAACAACGCCCTCGGCAACAAACTGGCGTAACTGATCGCCGCTAAAATCCATGCTGATCAGGCTACCGGTAACGGTGTTTTTCTTGTCGCCCAAGCGTTCTTCGGCAAAATCAACCTTGCAGGAATCTATCAGCTCGGCTCGCTTTAGTTTCCGCTCGGAGAGATAAAGGTGAAATTCTCTGGCTGTGGCAGTGGCATAATCAGAATCAAAATATGGTTCTCCGATAAAAACAGCCTTTTCGGATTCCATGAAATAAATCAGGAAATTGCTGGTGGCATGATAATCCTGGCTATCAACCTTCACATTGAAAGTGGCAATCAGCTTGCGTTCGCTATCGAAAAACTCCATTTTCTCGGCAGCCACATACAAGGTATCTGCCGTTCCGGACGTAAGTTTTGGCTCTTCCAGCAGCAGGGCATAACCTTTGGCTCGATCCCAATGTGCATAGCCACATTTGGCGGTGGCGTTTTCCTGTTTGTCGTAAGAAACTACTTTGCTCCAGCAGGTTAGGATGTTGGCTTTTTTGTTGTAGCTGGCAAAGTCGCTTTTCATCCAGCGGTAGGCACCTTGTTTGTTACTATGAGTGGCGGTAACTCTGCCACCCAAATTCATCAGCTCCGGAATGCGGTAATAGGCAAGTGTGTCGGCCTTTAAAGTGAGGCTATCGTTATTAACCACTACGTTGCCATACAAACGGGCAATCTTTTTTACATCCAGAATCAGGGCTCGGGCACAGTGAAATTCTGTGGTGCCATAAAAGAAATGGACGTTGCCGTTCAGCTCCAGGGCTTGCTCGTCGGCCATTTTGCTCATGAAGAGTTTGTCGGAATGGATCAGTCTGAATTTTTCAGAGGGAGTTGGTTTGGCAGCAAGAGAGCTGGCGAGCATGAGCATAGCCATTGCAATAAAAAGAATGGGGGCTATTCTATTAAATCTATTAAGACCCATTAATCTATTAAGTCCCATTAATCTATTAAGTCTCATAAATCTTCTAATCCCAATGCCTTGTTAAGTTTCATATAACAAAACAACACTGTCGTTCCCGCGGAGGCNNATCCCGTAGGGATGACACAAAATGTCGAGGCAAATGCTGTTCAATCTGTCGCTCTTCCAGAGCTGCTACTGAGCAGGATTCCCGCCTCCGCGGGAACGACAGGTAAGGGATTTTGAACTGGACTAACCTACTCACCAATCTATTTCCTTATCGGTAAGCCTGCCTTCGGCCGAAACTTTGTCCATTTCCACATAACTGAGCTTGGAATTGGTGCGCAATTTGGAACCTCGCAGCACATTCCCATCACGCGTAAGAACCACATTCAAGGGTGCGGTAATTTCGTCCACAGCCCTGTCCCAGGCTATTTGAGGCGTGGAAAGAGTTCCATTTGGTGAGGTCATTTTGGCATGCCCATTGGCAAAAACCAGGTTGCGGGCATCATCTACAATTGTTGTATCGGCCACAATGGTGGAATTTATCCGGTTTTCTTTATCATAGGTAGTAAGGGTAACGCCATATCCATAAAGCAAACGGCGGTCATGAAAGCGCTCAATTTTTTTGGCATCAATGTGGTATTCAAAGCGGTTATCCACAAACTGGGTAACGCTGACATTATAGCTTGTTTCATCCGGCAAACCACGCTCCAGCACCTCTGTTTCGGTTTGCAGATTCGCTTTCTGGCAAGCTGATAAAAGAATTAGCAGGCTAACTGATGCTATCCAGATAATGCAGAATGGTCTTTTCATAGATGCCTTTGTGTATTAAAACATGATTAATCAGATCGCGCACAGCACCCCGCCCACCCTTAAAAGCAGAAACCCAATCCGCAATCTTGGCAACATCTGGTTGTGCATCTGCCGGAGCAGCAGAAAAGGCGACTTTGCGCATAATTGGAATATCGTTCCAGTCGTCTCCCATGTAAACCACATTACGGTAGCCTAATCCAAGCTCAATTAAGATTTTGTCCAAGCATTCCAGTTTATTGGCCACATTTTGGTAAAGATGCTTTATCTGCAAATCTTTACAGCGGCGAATCAGAGCTTCGGAACTGCGTCCGGAGATAAAACCCACGGTGATCTCGGTATATTTTAGCAAATTGAAGCCCATGCCATCATGCGCATGAAAGTGTTTAATATCCTGCGCATCATTGCCATAGATGATTCGTCCATCGGTGAGCACGCCATCGCAATCAAACAATAAAACCTTCAGATCCGTCCAGTTAACCTGGCACTTATTGGGTTTTAACAAGCTACTTTTATCCATGTCAAATCTTTTGTGCCTCAGCAATTTGGAGGCAACCGTCAAGCAAGGCTTCCATCTGATTTAAAGGAAGCATGCTGGCTGCATCACTTAGGGCTTTATGGGGTTCAGGATGAGTTTCGATAAATAATCCTCTCACCATACAGGTTGCAATGGCTGCACGTGCCATCATGGCAGCAAATTCGGGATTACCGCCAGAAGTGTTGCCCTGTGAAGGCCTTTGTAAGGAATGAGTTACATCGTAAACAACAGGGTAGCCAAAGCTGTTCATAATGGCAAATCCTCTGAAATCCACCACTAAATTGTGATAACCAAAGCTGCTGCCACGCTCTGTAAGCAGGATATGGTTGTTTCCCGTCTCCTTGGCTTTTGCCGCGGCATGAATCATATCTTCGGGAGCCATAAACTGCCCTTTTTTTATGTTCACAATCCGCTGCGTGTTTGCCGCTCCGGCTATCAAGGCTGTCTGTCTGGATAAAAAGGCAGGAATTTGCAGAATGTCGCACACTTCGGCTGCCTCGCTCAGTTCAATGCATTCGTGCACATCGCTAAGGATTGGAAGGGCAAATTGAGCTTTGATCTTTGCCAGGATGTTCAGCCCCTTTTCTGCTCCGGGGCCGGTGGCAGAATTTGCGCTGCTGCGGTTGGCCTTGCGATAGGAGGATTTGAACACTAGAGTAATACCTTTCCTCTGGCACAATTCCTTCAAAAATTCTGCAGTGCGCAGCATCAGGTCTTCTTCTTCTACTACACAGGGTCCGGCAATCAGGAAAAACGGGCCTGGTTGTAACAGGGTTCTATATAGCTGATTCATGCTTTGGTAATAGGTAAATAAACCTGCCCTATAACTCCTTAGGTAATCTTTTTCACTTTTTCCCAACTGAAATCTTCACGGCCAAAATGGCCATAAGCTGCTGTGGGAAGATATATTGGCTTACGCAGGTCAAGATAATCTATGATGCCTGCTACGGTCAAGTTAAAGTTTTGGGCAATCATTCTTTCAATTTCGCAATCATTCACTTTTCCGCTGCCAAACGTATCCACCATCAGCGAAACAGGCGTTTGCTCTCCGATTACAAAGCTGAATTGAATCAGGCATTCTGCAGCCAATCCACTTGCGACCACGCTTTTGGCAATATGGCGCGCCATATAGGCTGCGCTGCGGTCAACTTTTGTGGCGTCTTTTCCGGAAAAAGCTCCACCGCCATGTTGTGCCCATCCGCCATAGGTATCCACAATAATCTTACGACCGGTTAGTCCTGTGTCTGCAGCCGGTCCGCCATCATGCCAGCGTCCTAAAGGATTTATCTTGATTTCGCAATTCTTGGTTTCGAAGAAGGCTTTGCTTTCTTCTTCAATTTCTGCCAAACTCGGTACAATCACATGGTGGTAAATTTCTTGTTTCAGGTCTTCAAACTCCATTTCGCAGATATTATTGTGATGCGTGGAAATAACCAGGGTTTTCAATTCTACGGCTTTACGGCCGATATAATGCATGGAAACCTGGCTTTTGGCATCTGGCAACAAACACTTTATCGCGCCGGTTTTGCGGACTGTGGCAAGATTTAAAAGCAGCTTGTGAGCCAGTTCGATTGGAATAGGCATCAGTGATTTGGTTTGCGAACAAGCATAACCAAACATCAAGCCCTGATCACCGGCACCGGTATTCTCTTCCAAGGCAGGTTCCTGTGCATGCAGATAGTTTTCAATGATGCAGTTGTCATCAAAACCCTTGTTGGGCAGATTATAGCCAATTTGCCTGATAACATTGCGGACAATTGGTTCCACCTTAATCCTGGCACTTGAAGAAATTTCACCGGAGAGAATCACTCGGTTTTCTGTGGCCAGAGATTCGCAAGCCACCTTAGAACGAGGATCTTCAGCTAAATAGGCATCCAGGACTGCGTCTGATATTTGGTCGCAGACTTTATCGGGATGGCCTTCGGAAACGGATTCGGAAGTGAAAATGTAACCACTTCTGTCCGGTTTGTCCAAAGCATGTAATGCTGTCATATCTATCTCCTATTATTATAATCTTTTAGCTGTAAAAACAGTCATTGGTAGATACAAAAAACCGGCTGCTAAAGCCGGCATAGATAAAATAATAGCCGCACTTTAGCACATTTGAAAGCGGAGCAAAGGGCAAATTACCGCTAAAATATGGTACATCTTCGGGGATTCGAACCCCGGACCCACTGATTAAGAGTCAGTTGCTCTACCAACTGAGCTAAAGATGCACGCTATTTCAAGCCATCATTTTAATGACCCTGCTGATGTCAAGCAAAAGCTGAAAGAGAAAACTCCCGGATAACCTGCTGTCTTGTCCAGTTATCAGAATCGTTCCCAAAGGACATCGGAGTCCTAGTGTTGTGTCAAACTTGGTNNATCTCCTGATTGCCACAAGCCGATCGGGAGATCAGCTTCCCTATGCTTGACATGACACTAGGGGGACGGCAGATATTAGCGCGTGATTAATGCCCTTTGTCAACAGGCTGAGTCCTGAAGGGACGGTATTGTTTGCCCAGAATGCTTTCTGCGCCGGTGGACGGAAAGAAGTCCTGACGCCTCACCAGCGGGAAGTCAAGATGAGATCAAGGGCGTTGCCGGCAACGGCAGGTGGCAGATGAGCCCGTATTAGTGATCAATCCTTTGCCGCTGAAAGCTGGTGAATATTGAATAACCTAATTCTTTGAAACCCCTCGGGACGTTTGATATTCTTGGCAAAGATTTATAAAAAGCCCCCAGGCATTATACCCAGGGGCTCATCGATCAGAATGTGATCAGTTATCTTGCGATATTGGTGTAATTAGGTTTGTTATTCTTCACCGGAGCAGCTTTCTGCAGCGGGGAGGAATAGTTGATCGGCTGACGGGAGATGTTCTGCCGGCCACCAACGGCGGTAACCTTATAGAACTTCTTGGCAGCAGCAAGACCGGTGTATTCGGTGCCAATTACGCTTGCTTCCAGAGTGAAGTTTCCATAGGGATCATCAGCACTGTAAACATTGTATTGAATCGCACCAAGCACAGGGGTCCAGCTAACTAAACCGGTTCCGGAAATGCTTACTTCAGGAGCTGCGGCTAATTCACCATAAGGAATGGTGAACGCGTCGAGTTCGTAAGCATTAGTTCCCAGAGGCCCAACCAGATAGGCTCCACCATAGGTGGTGTCGATCCAGTACAGGCCACCGAAGCTGCTGTAACCGGTAAGGAAGAGCAAGCCATTATCCTGGTCAAAGGCAGCGTCCTGGGAGAAATTCAGATCAACGCCAAAGAAGCCGACGAGGGTCAGTTCATAGGTTGCAGGATTGATCACCCACAGGCAGTCATTGCCAAGGTCGATACCATACATGGTATTGGTGAAGTTATCATAAGCGATATCAACCATCAAACCACCGAAGGTAGCTAAGTTGAGGGAAGTGCCGTCGAAGTTACACCACAGGGATGATCCAGCAGCGGCAAGGCCGGTAAGCGGATCCATAGTGTGGAGGAAACCAGTGCTGGCGACGCCATAGAGGACGCCGGTATTATCATTGTAGGCAATGCCCATAAGGGCTTGTCCGGGATCTCCAAGATCAGTGCCAAGGCCGGTGATGGGATCGATCTGATAGTAATTATCGGTAGCAAGAGTTCCATCATCGTATTCCACGGTCTTCCAAGTACCATTCAGCCAGTCTGCGCCGGACATGAAGTAAGTTCCGGAGTAGCCATTGGGCAGTGCGGTTAGGGTGGAAGGAGCGGAGAGATTGAACTGCACGTACTGGCCAGTTTGAGCATTATTGGCCAGGGCGTTAGTATTCAGATCCAGGCAGATCAGCACTGCAAAAAGAGTGTCATTTGCAGCCACCATATCGGTGGCAAGGCTGGTGGTAACCACTACATTATTTGCACTCCACAGCGCAGGAGTAAGCGCAGGGAAGCTCACTTGCAGGGTTTGACCGGCAGCCAGGCCAACCACGGTTTGGGTATTGGTATAAGCGCCAATCGTGCAGGTAACATCGAAGCTTTCGGCATTCAAACCATTGTTGCCAACGGTTACCATCGGGGTTACCAGAGTGTTTTCGGGCACTACTTCCACAGGAATATCCCAGCTAAGCGGAGCTACATCATGCGCAGGAGGAAGGCTCATAGCAACATCGTCCACATACCAGAAGTCGAATTGGAAATGATTGCCATCCAGCACCCAGGCGACGTAGGTCATCGGGGCGTTCAAACCACCAATAATGGCGCTTTGATAGCCACTCACATTGCCACCACCGCTGATGATCGACCAGGGCGAATCTGTCCAAGTGCTGAGGTCGTGGCTGTATTGCAACTTGGCAGTGATTCCCACGCCGTAATCATTATACATGGTATTGAATGCCACTACAAAGGCAGAGATGCCGGCAGTATTGATAGGAGGGGAAATCAGACGCGTGATACCAGTGCCGGAAGCCCAAGTACCGGTCATTTCGTAGGGAGTTCCACCTGCATGGGAGGTATTGGTTACAGTCCAGCTGTTGCTGGCTACTCCACCTGCAAAGGTCTGATTCCAGCCGGCAGGCATAGTGCCATCTGTACCGAAGTCCTGAGTATAGGGAAGAGCAACGGTGTGACCAGCTTGGATCTGGAACCAGTTAGGAGGTTCCACCACAGCGCTGCCATCATTGTTTACAGCTTCGATCGTCCAATACCAGCGTTGTTCAAAGGCAAAGGTAAGAGGATTGGTAGCTGCAGTAGTAGGGTTGAAGAAGGTATTGGTGGTTTGCCAGTAATAGTCATCATAGATAGTTGTTTCATCCATGGACATATACACTCCGTAAGAGGTGGGAGTGCCACCTGTGACAGAGGGAGTCCAGGTGAGATTGAACCCCACAACCGGTAGATTGGTAGCTTCATTGGCAGGGGTATTAAGGGTTACCGCTTCAGGCACACTGGTGGGAATGGCGAGCAGAGAAATCTGAGCGGTCCAGCCATCAGACTCCACACTGCCATCTGAGGAAAACACAAAGGTCATAGCTCCGGTAGCAGTTACTGTGAAGGGACTCAAATTACCAGTATATTCGCCTAAGACTGCTGCCGTAGCATCAGCGCCATCGTAAGCTACCAGATAGTCATAGCCGGCTTCGGTATAGAACGTACTGAAATCAGCAGTGATTCTATATCCGGCAGGCGGATAGAAGGTGTAGGTATAGTTTTCGCTAGATTGATAGTCCCCGCTTGCAGCACCTGAATCATAGAAGTTACAGGTTTCGCCAACTGCCAGGGTGGTAGAACCATTGGTCATAACCACTTGATGGGCAACAGAACCTGATAGCGGGACATTGGTAACGATTCTGCCATCGGTGATAGCAACGTTGCCGGCATGAGTTCCGGTGGTTGTGGGAGCATATTGCACCGTGAAAGCAGTGCTTTCACCAGCAGCCAGGGACATATCGGTAGGGGCAACGCTAAGGGAATAATAGGTGCCACTAACGATTACACTGCTGAGATCGATTACGCCACCACCATTGTTGCCAATGATGAACTGCTTGGTTACAGTGTCATTAACAGCCTGCGGGCCAAAATCCCAGGAAGTGGGATTGATAACAAACACAGGAACAGAAGGGAGTTCGCGGATGATGAAATTATCCACCATCAAGTCATTATCGCCACTGGTAGCTACCGTAGATTCGGCATAGATGGCAAAGAACTTGGTTCCGGTGATTCCTGAAAGGGGATAGGTGTAAGTTGCACCGCTTGCAGGGATACCATCCATCACGTAGGGGGAGCCGGTGTTATTCCATTCCATCAGCGTGGTAGGATTGGTCATTTGGGGGTTATCACTCATCACCAGCAACACTCTTTCATCAGCCTGGTTCCCGGGAACTACAGGGGTGGAAAGGCTGTTCCAGAGCATGTAGGCCATATCGAACTTCAGTTCATAATTGCCTGCAGGTACTTGTACGGGAGGAGTAACAAGCCAGCTATTATGGGTGTTATAGAGATTGATTTTGGCTGCCATATTTACAGGATTGGTAACATTTAACCAATCATCATGACCCCAAGAACCGCCAGCAGTCGGAGTTCCACCATACAGGTAGTTCAAGGTGGACCAGTTTTCGGGTAACCAACTACTGAAATCTACGGAATAGGGGAAAGTGGTGATGATGGGATTGTCACGGGTGGTGAAGCTGCGCACCGCAACTTGAGCACTGGTTCCGGCGCTGTTGTATGCTTTCACGGTCCAGTAGTAGGTGGTATTATAGGCCAGAGGTGTGGCGTAAGTATAGGTAAGCCCGGTCTGATCCACAACCATGGAGGTGGGAGGATTGGTTGTTCCCACATACAATCTGTAACCTGTGGGCACGCCACCGGTGGTGGGGGCTGTCCAGGTGAGGGTGGGATATTCATTTACGTTGACGGCCAGATCAGCAGGAGTGCTGAGGGTCACGGGACCAGGAGCTTCGGGTGTGATTTCCGGGCCGAACACATGATCCACGTAAATAGAAGAGTAACCAGCACTCTGCAGAGGTGATTGGATGGCCAGGTAGTAGTTATTGCCGGCCAGGGTGGCAAGGCTAATGGTATTGCGCTGCCAGGTGCTGGGTGTGGCATGGGTGATGTTGCTGCCCAATTGCGTCCAGGAGGTGCGATCGGATGAATACAGCACCTGAAGCACTTGGGAGGTAGCTCCAGCCCAGGAATAGAAATCAAGAGTACTGGTGGGAGTAATGGTCACCCGGGGGGTGGAAATTGAGTATGCCGCGGTTGTGGATGTGTATGCATACATACTGGCCACGCCATGTTTATACTGAGTCGTTGAGCGCTCCCAGTAGGATGAACCGGCGGTGGTTCTGACCCATCCCGCAGGAGGGAATGTAGTTGCTTCGAAGCTTTCCACCAATTGCGTGGTAGTGGGAGTCATGAAGCTCCAGGTGGCAGTTGCTGCGGCTGCACCATAATCATTGCGTGCAACGATGTTCCAGTAGTAGGTGGTGGCAGGGGCAAGAGCAGGAGTATAGCTGGTGGCACTTTGGTTCACCACGAAAGGAGGATTGGAGGAAGTGCCAAAATACACATCAAAAGACGTGGCCCCACCACCGCCGCTTTGCCAGGTAAGAACAGCATCAAGCATGGCCCAATCACCATTTACTGGGGATACCAGCACCGCGGGATTGGGAGGAACGGTGTAAACTGGATAGTTGATGCTGAACACCCGACGTGCACCTTCGGTGGGGCTATCGAGATTAGCCATAGCGCTACTGGCAGGGAAGGTAGTTGTCCACAAACCGTTGGCCGTGGTTGTCCAGGCCATAGTATTGATGATATCAGTTACATTACCGACTGTGCCGGCTGCGTTGCTGGTGGAGATATATACACCGCGGGATTGGGTGTAAGTACTCATGTTCCACATGGTTCCATATACGAATTTGATGTTATTGGATGTTTCATACAACCATGCTTGCATCCGGCAGTAGGTTCCGGTTTCGGCAAAATTGCTGAATGGTACGCGCAAATCGAGCCATTCGACCACGAGTTTGCGGTTGGGTGCGGTGCCGGTAACCAGGTAGTGTACTTTACCAGTGGCACGGATGGCGTTATCCCCGGAAAGGGGGGCCAATCGGGGAGTATTGAGAGCCGGTGAGGCTGCACCGCCACTGATGGCAGTGGCCCCAAGCTGCAATTGGCCATTCGAGTTAACGGAGAACTGGGTATATGCTCCGGATCCAAACCCGAAAGTGAAGCCGATATTGGTTACTGCCGAAGCTACGTCGTCATAATAAGTACCGGGAGTCAGGTTGGTAAAGCTTGAACTTCCGGTCATATCCTGAAGTGTGCCATCGGTAGTATTACTGAATGCATAATCAGCAATGATCTGGGCACTTAGAAACGCCATGCTCAAGGCGAGCAGGACGATAAGCAGAGTATATTTCTTCATATCAGAAAACTCCTATTTTTGTTTTTCCTGAAGAGTTAGTGATTTTTTTAGCTCAGACTATGGGCCGGGCCCTCTTTGAATGCGGGCGGAAGTGAGATTCTCAGGCAGGATCCCGGACAAAGCCGGAAACTGCTTCGGATCAAACCACTCCGAGCCAGGCCATACTTGATTTTGAGGGTTCAAGGGGGGTGGGGAACTACTGCAAAGATCATCCTTCCACAGGGTAGCTAATAATGTGCGATGATTATTACATAACGAGTGGGAGAGTGGTGGATTAGCGGCATTTCCGCAGGGAGCATACATATCTTTATACGTATTTACAATGGGGGTATTTTTTGAGTGAAAAGTGGAGGCAAAGCATAACGCTACGGTACCCCTGCGCTTTCGCGTTGTAATTCGGACTCTTATGGCTACATGCAAAAAATCCAAATCTTACTCCAGACTAATTCTTCGCTTCTTTTTCAGTGCTAATTCGCAGGGGATACCGATAATCCGTGCCCCAGCTTAAATGACTCTCATCATTATGACTTAGCAATTACTTTCCACGGCATTTTGTATACGATGTACATTGTTCTGTGCTTCGCTAATTGTGTCAAGATGGAAAAATATCAAGATAAAAAGCAGGAGTCATTTGCGGTGCGCCACGAAGCGTCATGTGAGAAGTTGGTGTAAGTCCAACCCGTCCAATTGTCCGTTCGGACGGAAGCGAAGAAGATGGCTGTAGCCGTAAGGCGTAGGTCAAAGCTCTTCTTAGCGGTAAGTAAGCCGTAACGAAAGTGAACAGGGTTAGCCTCGTTAGACCAGTGCAGTTGGTCAGTCGGTGTTGTAAGATGAAACCTGTAATTTGGTTGGAAGCAACGGTCAAGTGCACCACCAAAGACTGCCGGGGTTGCAACTGACGGCGTGTTTACAAACGCTCAGATGATGAACGTGGGAGATCCTGTGCATCAGGGATGGTGACCTCAAACCGGTCTCTATAAGCGAAGCGAAGTGAGATCGGGATGTACAGGAAGTCGGAGATGCCCATATTAGTGATGATGGATGAGACAACATAACTCATCCGGAGCGAAGGGGCATTGCTTCAAAGAAACCTAAGATGAAAAGGAGTAGTTGTGATTGATGTAACGCATCTATCAAGCAAACCCCGGTCTCAACGAACAGACGAGGAAAGAGTACGCCTCTTTCAAACGAGGTTATATTGTAAAGCCAAGCAGGATAAAACCTTCAGGTTTTACGTTGTTTGCCCAGAATGCTTTCTGCGCCGATGGACTGAAAGAAGTCCTGACGCCTCACCAGCGGGAAGTCAAGATGAGATCAAGGGCGTTGCTGGCAACGGCAAGGTCTGAAGTCTTCGCAAGTGAGAGCTTCGCAAGTGAGAGCTTCGGATCAAGGGCGTTGCTGGCAACGGCAAGGTCTGAAGTAAGAAGC
>DIXL01000103.1 GCA_002428685.1 Cloacimonetes bacterium UBA6081
GACATACCAAGTTTGACACAACACTCGGTCATGTTCTCTGACTTGAGCCAGGGGCCTCTGAACTGATTCCACCAGTTCTCATAGTGGAAGTCCTTATCAAAAGGGTAATCGCATAATCCGGGCTGGGATTCGATAATCTCTTCGATTGGTTGCTCCGAACCATCTTCCCTCATAAGTACGAGCTGGCTGCCGGATGCTGCCATCTGCTCCAGCGTTGCTTGCTCTCTGCGATTCTTGTTTTTTACTTGGTCATCTTGATCTCCTACTCGGTTACCCGACTGTTAATTTATGGGTCTACTGTACACTCTTCGCAACCGTGGTCAAGCCCTTTCCGCTCAATGTGATGCGATCTACCTGTATTCGTTCTTGACAATAACATTAAGGAATCGAAGTTAGCGACTTGACTGAATCGTGTATGAAGGAAGCTATAAAATGATCAAGAATATCGACCCCATTGCAAGCCCTGTAGTGAACTATATAACTTATATTCAAGCATGTTGCCGCATAAATTGGCAGATCGAAGATACAGAGCACATGCATGGATTATTATTATCTGATGAAGACCGAAGCTTTATGCAAGCTTGTTCTGTAGATTTGAGTTTCGGTGACGGATCATGTGCTTCATTAACCGAGCTTTTTTACTTCCTTCCAGCATATATATTTCGTGAAAATAGCGAAGGCTTTATAGAGTATTTTACTTGTTTAGCACAATGCCATGACGCTCAGAGCATGTCACATCTATTCGATATGTATAGCTATCAAATCAGCCGCTTACAAGAGTTCATTCCCAGCTTTCTATCCAATCGAGCGTCTTTGGAACACGATGATGTGCTCTGTAAAATTAAGCATCTTAGCATTATTTACAAATCAAATTTTCTTAGATACATGCAATTTATCTGGGATACAGACAAAGCTATAATAGAGAAAACTTGTGATTATATAAACGAGATATTCGCCAACTACGACATTGTAGGCAAGTGGGAAGATCTAACAGGATTTGATTTATTATCAGATCAATATCAGTTGATTATTGTCCCATCTCTGCAGTTCGGGCCTTGTGCAAATTCACTGCATTATGGTGTAAACATCTTCCCTGCTATTACTGAATATTGCACCAAGAATTACTTTGACCATTTTATCTCCCATGAAATTGGTACACACATCCTCAAACCACATACTTTAGATAAAGTCAAGGTATCAGAAGAGAATCATCGAATTTACTATATAGCATTCGAGAATCTGGCAAAGCACATCAACATGAAGATTCTGTCCAATAAGTACCAGTATGAACTCGGGGAAGGCTATTACAAGGATTCGATTTTTGAAAGTATCTACAATAATCTTGATGGATTGGTAAATGATGATATTGGTGCGATGTACTTTGCTGCTATAGACCAGTATAAGAAATTGAAATCATAAAATTATATTCGATACGTGGGAATACCGACCGGTGCTCTCCACGATATTTTTTATCCTTCAATCTGAGACTGATGGACTGCCATTTGCAGAAATCGTGATACTCGCTCTTCGCTGTTTCAGCCGATTTGCAGCCGATGTGATAAGATTTGCAGATTTAAGTGAGACTCTATATTCCGGTTAAATAGGGTAAGGTGTCCGCTTTTTGCTTGACAGGATTTGCTTTTGTGAAAACTTTAGGATCAAGGCTAATTGTGTCGGTATCAGGTTAGGAATACCCATGCTTCAGATGCAGTTAACGCCCATGATGACAATGAGATATAAAAGCAAAAGAGGATAGATAGACCAATGAAACCCTTTGAAGTTAATTTACCCAAAGAGTTACCGCCTCCTGCGGTGTTTGAACCTGGCATCAGACGTGCCCCGGATAGAGGTTTGGAGCTGAACCAGGCCGAAATTGCCCAGGCACTTAAAAACGCCCTGCGCTATGTTCCTAGCGAACATCATGCCATCTTGGCACCGGAATTTTTGCACGAATTGAAAACCATGGGACGCATATACGGATACCGCTACCGTCCCCAGGGCAGGATTTTTGGCAAGCCAATTGGAGAATACACAGGCATAATCCAAGCCCGGGCCATGCAGGTGATGATTGACAACAATTTGGATTTTGATATTGCCCTATATCCTTATGAGTTGGTTACTTACGGCGAAACAGGGCAGGTGTGCCAAAACTGGATGCAATACTGTTTGATTAGGCAATATCTGGAACTGATGAACGAAAATCAAACCCTGGTAATGGCTTCGGGGCATCCGCTGGGTTTGTTTCCTTCGCGTCCTGAGGCTCCCAGAGTTATCTCCACCAATGGTTTAGTGATTGGCAAGTGGGATAATCCCGTAGAATTTAGGCGTTTATCAGCTCTTGGAGTGGCAAATTACGGGCAAATGACGGCTGGAGGCTGGATGTATATTGGGCCTCAGGGCATAGTGCATGGCACTTACATCACGCTGCTAAATGCGGGACGCAAGTATCTCGGCATCCCTACCAGCGGTAATTTGGCGGGGGTGTTGTATGTTTCTTCTGGTCTTGGCGGAATGAGCGGTGCTCAAAGCAAGGCTGTAGAAATTGCAGGTGGAATTGGAATTATTGCCGAAGTGGACTATAGCCGGATTGAAACCAGGCATTCCCAGGGCTGGGTGCAAAAGGTTTCGGCTGATTTGGCTGAGGTCTTTGGCTGGGTGGATGAAGCCAGAATTAGCAAAAAGCCCCTATCCATAGCTTTTTATGGGAATATCGTGGATCTGTTAGAATACATTGATACGCGCAACATAAAAGCAGAATTGCTTTCCGATCAAACCTCATGTCATGCCGTTTACGAAGGCGGCTATACGCCTGCAGGCATAAGCTTTGAAGCAGGCAGGAAACTTTTGGCCTCCAACCAAGCTGAATTTAAACGGGTAGTGGACGGTTCTCTACGCCGGCACTATCGGGCAATTGTAAACCTAACTGCAAAGGGCGCAAAGTTTTGGGACTATGGAAACAGCTTTATGGCATCGGTGTTTGACGCGGGTGAAACGGAAATTGCCAAAAACAAACAGAATACCAATGACGGTTTTATCTGGCCATCGTATGTGGAAGATATAATGGGGCCACTGTGCTTTGATTATGGCTATGGTCCCTTCCGCTGGGTTTGCCTTTCCCGCAAGGATGAAGACCTGCAGAAAACAGATTTGGCGGCTGCAAAATTGATAGACCCCAATCGCAATGCCATGGATAAAGATAATCATCATTGGATAGTTACTGCGGCTGAAAACCGTTTGGTGGTAGGCACCAAAGCCCGTATTTTGTATGCTGATGAAGAAGGCAGAATAAGGCTTGCACTAAGATTTAACGATATGGTACGCAAAAATGAAATTGGCCCTGTGATGCTGGGAAGAGATCATCACGACGTATCGGGAACCGATTCGCCTTTCCGCGAAACTGCAAACGTGAAAGATGGATCAAATGTGATGGCTGATATGGCCACTCACTGCTTTGCCGGAAACGTGGCCAGAGGCATGACTTTTGTAGTACTTTCCAATGGCGGCGGAGTTGGCATAGGCCGCAGTATAAACGGTGGAAACGGCATTGTGTTGGACGGAAGCCGTCGCATGGATGAAGTGATAAAAAAAGCTCTCTCCTGGGATGTGATGGGTGGTGTAGCCCGCAGAGCCTGGGCTCGCAATGAAGGTGCCATAGAAACCAGCCAAAACTGGAACGAAAATCATGCCGCGGAAGGAGCCATCACTATTGCTGAAAGCGTGGATGAAACATATATCCAAAGCCTGGTAACCAAAGAATATGGAGCATAAGTATGAGCACTCCATTTAACAAATTGATGATTAAAGAAGGCATGAAAGACGAGGTTGTCCAAATCTTTAGTTCTTATTATAACCAGCTTAAAAAAGGCGAAAAGGGCTTTATTCCCGAAACCACGGTTAAGCCACCCTCCAGCCAGAATTTGGTTGAATACGAAAGTATTAAAGGGATGGCAAACAGCCAAATGCTGAAAAGCACTGTGATGATTAAACTTAATGGCGGTTTGGGAACCAGTATGGGGTTGTCCAAAGCAAAATCACTCCTCCCCGTTAAGGGCAACATGAACTTTTTGGATATCATCAGTCGGCAGGTGCTAACCTTGCGTGCAGTATCAGGTTACGATGTTTTGTTGATGTTCATGAATAGCTTTAGTACCGAAACTGATACGCTGAAATATCTGGAAAAGTATCCTGACCTGGCAAAGCAGGAATTGCCGCTTTCCTTTGTGCAGAACAAGTTTCCACGCATCAGGCAGGATAATTTGCAGCCCTTTGAAAGTGCTGACAAAGCTTTGATGTGGAATCCCCCCGGTCATGGAGACCTATATACCGCAATTCAGCCTCTGCTGGAAAAGCTGATATCTTCAGGTTACCGCTATGCCTTTGTCTCGAATGCCGATAATCTTGGTGCAACGGTTGATACTGCCATCCCAGCTTACATGCAAAGTGCTAATATCCCATTTTTGATGGAAGTGTGTCCCCGCAGCCCGATGGATAAAAAAGGGGGACATCTGTGTGAGGATACATCTGGTCAGTTACTCTTACGCGAAATAGCCCAATGCCCGGAAAAAGATTTAGCCAGGTTTCAGGACATAGATTACTACAAATACTTCAATACCAATAATTTATGGATAGATTTGAAAGCTTTGGAATGGCAGATAATTTCGTCTGAAGGGTTGATGCTGTTACCCCTGATTGTTAATCCCAAGGTAGTGGAAGGCACTTCGGTTTATCAGCTGGAAACAGCAATGGGCAGTGCTATCAGTATATTTAGCAATGCAAAAGCACTCATTGTGCCACGGATGCGCTTTGCTCCCGTGAAAAAGACCAACGATCTACTGAGTATCTGGTCTGACGCTTACGAACTGAATGACCAGTATCAGATTGCTCTGAAACGTGGCCTGGATAAAGCTCCGCTGGTGGAGTTGGATGAACGGTTTTATGGTAAAATTGATTCCTTGCAGGGGCATTTTCCCCAGGGAGCACCATCACTAACCGGGTGCAAGGAGCTAAGAATTTGTGGCGACATTACTTTTTACGATTATGTTATCTGTGAAGGGATTGTAAACCTTTACGCAAAGAATCCTGTTTCGGTTAGCAATAAACTGCTGACAGGTAATATGGAACTTGGCTAAGGGATAGGGTTTGCACTTTGTTTCAACTAAGAGTTACTTAGAAAAGCCGAAAAATCAGTTAACCGACTAACCTATAAAATGTGAAGAAATGTAAGAGGAAGATATGGTTTCCAAAGTTGCAAAAATCCGATTGGGAGTATTCATTGCTCTTGGCTCGTTATTAATACTGATCTTTGCCATCGCTGTGGCAGGAAGCCGGTTAATGCAAAAACGCGACATCTATTATATAGTGTTTGAAGACTACTCGGTCAGCGGTTTACAGGTAGGTGGCCCCGTAAATTATCAGGGTATTAAGGTTGGCAGGATAGAAACCATAAAAATTGATCCGAAGAATGTCTCTAAGATAATTCTTACGATCAGTGTAGATGCCGGAACACCTATTAAAGCAGATACCGAAGCCGTTTTAACCTTAATAGGAATCACCGGGTTGAAAGCTGTGGAAATTAGAGGCGGAACCAACGCATCTGCCTTGCTAAAGCCTAATAGTTATATTAAAACAGGTGTTTCCATGATGGATGATATCAGCGATAGGGCTGTATCCATAGCGGAAAAGATTGATTTGATAGCAGCCAATATCTACGATATGACCAGTACTGAAAACCGCAAAAACATTGCTACAATTTTAGAACAAACCAGTCTGCTGATCTCAGATGTGCGCGCCAGCATGTCCACTACTTTATCCAGTTTGTCTCTAATAGCCAATAACACAGCTGAGCTCACATCGGGTCTCAGCCGGAATATGGATACTTTAACCAATAGTTTTACTAAAAACTTGGATGCAGTATCACTAAGCACCATTACCGGTATAGATAGTTTATCCGCTACGTCTCGTGCCAGTATAGAACTAATTGCCGCCAACCTGAATTCAGACTTAACCACCTTAACTGCTAGAATAGATCAGAGTCTGACCCAGATAACCGAACAAAGTTCAGCTCTTGTAGCCGAAGCCAGGCTGAATATAAACAGGGTTGGCGGGCATGCAGATGAGATGGTTTTGGAAAGCACTAAGCAGATAGCAACAATTGGAGCAAACTTAAACCGTTCCCTAGATCAAGTTAATGTCTTACTTTATTCTCCTGAATTCATCAGGCTAATTGCAAATCTGACCAATCTATCGGGTAAGCTGGCAGATACAAATCTGGGTGGATTGATTGACGAATTAAGCGTTACAATCCAAAAGACAGGGATACTCGTATCCACTCTTAACAGGGTTGTGGTTAGAGGACAGGGTAATTTACTTGATATCCTGGATTCTTTGGCGGACACTAGCGAAAACTTGAATGAGTTTTCCCGCCAGATATCCGATACACCATCTATTCTGTTACGTGGTAATTAAAGGAGTAATGATGCGTAAAATAGCCACATGTTTATACTTTGCAGGTAGTTTGCTACTATTGCTGTTTCTAACGGGATGCTTAAATAAGGTGAATAAAACTGTTACCAACTACTATGTATTGGATTATCAAAGCTCGAGCGAAAATCCTCAGCTTCGCAGAACTCAAAATACTGGTAAAGTCCTGGAAGTGCTGGATACAACTCTGCCAAAAACCTATGATCGCAATCAGATAGTGGTAAAGGAAAACTTTTATAAAGTCCGCTTTCTACAAACTGATGTGTGGGCTAATAAGCTGCGTGATGCAATTCCCAACCTTATAACACAACGCTTGCGTGCCTATAATATCTTTGAAGCCATCAGCCGCGGGGATCAAACGGATAAAATCCCGCACTATTTCTTGGAAACAACGGTATTGAACATTGAAAGGATTGAGGGTCTGGACCCGCAAGCCTATCTTCGTATTGAGTTTGTTCTGAGGGATTCGCTGGATCAACACATAGTTTTTACTCATAAAAGCGAACGCTATACTCCGCTAATTGACCATTCCATAGTATTTCTTGTGCAAGCTTTTAACGAGATGTTGATGGAGGAAACCAACCTCTTTGCAGCAAAATGCAATCAATACTTCAATGGCACACTTGTTCCAGACAAGGATATTGTTAAGGCTGCAAGCAATATTGATAACTATCACTTAGAGGCTGTGGATGCAAAAACTGATTTGGTTACTTGGGGTGAATTAATGGTGATAGCCAAGACAAAAACAGATGAGCAGATACTTTACATTGTGGAAGGTTTGGACAGCCTAAATAATGTGATATTCACTTCAGAAGGAGAATTCGGTAAAGAAACACCCCTGAGACCTGGAAGCTACAGAGTTAGGCTGGGGGAAATGGATGATATAACCATTCCAGTAGCGGTAAAACCACGCCAAAGAACAGTAGTCAAACCTGCCTGGGGCGAATTGCAGGTGCTGATCTTTGATGATACACAAACCAGGGTTAGGCTAAATTATGACCTATGGCAAAAAAATACTGAAGGGCAAGGCTATAAAATCTATGGCGGTGGTGGCATCAGTATGGGCGATGATGAAATTGGGGCAGTGGATAAACTGTGGATTTTACCGCCTGGTTCATATTTGATTAAGCTGGGTGGTGGTTCCTGGAGTGATCTGCGCAATTTTGCCACAGTTCCTCTGGAAGCCGGTGAAAGAAAAACACTTACCATTATTGCTGATCCCACCGGAGAAACAAATTTGCTGCTGGGAGCAGGTGTTTTGTCCGATGATAACCTTGGCTTGGGTTCCAAACGCTGGCATAAAGGCGCGCTTCATGCCAATCTGAGCCTTGCCTCCAACAACAATGTTGATAAAAATGAACCCACCACCAGCGTAACGGTAGCTGCACAGTTTGATAATAGCATTGATGTTCATGATAGTATCAGACCCTTCCATTTTACCAGCCGCAGTATCTATGACTTGGGATTGAATATCTCCGCTGGCAGTGATTTCAATTTCAATTTGGATGATTACTCGCTCAAGAATGTCCTTTTACTTTATCCCTTGGAAAAGAAAGCTTTCTTTAAGAACTTTGCTTTCTATGGCAGAGCAAACGTTAACACGCATTGTTTTGATACTACGACTCTCTTTTCCAGTAACAAAAATTACATTTTACATGATAGTGAAAACAACTTTGTTGATCGCAGTGTGAATCAGCCAAGTCTCAAAACCAAAATTGCATTTTATCCAATGCGGCTGAAAGAGGGGACAGGCATCACTTATCGCATAAACTATGGCTCTAATATCTGGACGAGTTTACGCGTTGGTTATGGCTGGCAACAGGATTACAATCAGTTTAGTTACCTGTATTCACATTCAGCTGATGCCACTTATGATGACGTTACTTTAAATTATGACTATTACACCGAAGAAGCAGACAGAAGCTCTAAGGGTATCGAAAGCACAGTTATTCTTTCGGCGATAAACCTGTTTCGATTTCTAAGTATAAATTCCACTCTGGATGTGTTGTTTCCTATGGGTGTAGATGATAAAAACTACCGTCTGGAAAACGAAAACCGTCTGAACTTCCGCTTATTTCGTAATATATCCATTGATGCAAAGCTAAATATCCAATATGATGAACAACAAAAACCATGGGTAGTTTACGATTACAGCACTTTCTTACGTCTGTCTTTGTTCTATTGAGGTTAAATGCCCTGTAAAGTAGTAAACAACAGTCTGGTTCTGGAAGGCGTATTAGACGCCAAGACTGTTCCTGTCGTCATGGATAAGCTTGGCCACATTCTCAAACAGCATACACCCACAACAATAGATATGGCTGCTGTAACTTCAATAGATAGTGCCGGCGTTGCTTTTTTGGACGAGCTTCAAGTTCGCTTAGCGAAAAAGGGAGTTTTAATCTTCAGTGGGGCAATTCCCGAAGTTCAGGCTGTAATAGATATATTTACCACAATCAAACTACCCGTTCAGGTTCCGGATAGGCAGATGGGTTTTTTTGAAAAGATCGGTGATTCCCTGGTTATGGCTGGAGGCAATTTTTATGATGCCCTGGTCTTGGCTTCAGATATCTATTATTGGTCTTTTGTAGGGCTGTTTAACCGCAAAGGGCAACGCAAGGGAGCTTTTACCCAGCAAGGAGTCCAGTTGGGAGCAGAAGCCTTACCAATTGTAGCCTTGCTGTCTTTTATCATTGGGTTTATCCTGTCGCTTCAGTCTGCCGTGCAACTGCGTAATTTCGGTGCGAACGTTTTTATAGCTGATCTTCTGGCGGTTACTATGGTGCGTGAAATGGGGCCAATAATGACCGCTATTATTGTGGCCGGACGTAGCGGTTCTGCCATTGCTTCCGAAATTGCCACCATGCAAGTTACCGAGGAAATTGATGCTTTAAAGATGATGGCTCTTACGCCTGTGCGCTATGTTGTAGTGCCAAAGTTTCTTGCTATCACGATAGTCATGCCCATGTTGGTGGCTTTTTCCATCCTCGTGGGTGAAATTGGGGGTGGATTGATTGCTATCGGCTATTTGGAAGTAAGCATATCCACATTTATTCAGCGCTCTATAGATATAATCACTTTTAAAGACTTGGTAATCAGCTTGGGCAAAAGCACTGTATTTGCCTGGACTATAGTGATAATCGGCTCATACTTTGGATTTCAGGTAAAAGGTGGAGCAGAGGGCGTTGGCAAGGCCACAACCTCATCTGTGGTAATCTCCATCTTCAGCGTGATTGTTCTGGACGCCATGTTCAGCTTGTTATATTTATGAGTATGGATACAAAGCCCATCATCAGTGTCAATGGATTGATAGCCAAATATGGCGAAATGACCATTCTGGATGGCATAACCGTGGATATCTTACCTGGCGAAGTAACCGTGATTTTGGGAGGCAGCGGCTGCGGGAAAACCACGCTGCTAAAGAATATCTTGCGTCTGCACGAACCCTTTGCCGGATCTGTGAAGTTTTGGGATAAGGAAGTGCTGAATATGGAAGAGCACGAGTTTGGCGAAATTCTGAAGAAAACCGGCATGCTCTTTCAAAATGGCGCATTGCTAAATTCCATCTCCATATATGAAAACGTCAGTATTCCTTTGGAATTACATACGAAATTACCCCGGGAAATTATAGATCGCATCATCAGAGTCAAGCTGCATTTGGTAAACCTGAGCGAAGCCACCTACAAGTTTCCCTCCGAGCTATCAGGAGGCATGAAAAAGCGTGCTGCCCTAGCCAGGGCTATTGCCATGGATCCACAAATATTATTCTGCGATGAACCTTCAGCGGGGCTGGATCCACTTACCTCAGCTTCTTTGGATGAATTGATCCTGGATTTGAAGAAACAGCTTAATATGACTATTGTCATTGTTACTCACGAACTGGCTTCCATACACCGGATCGCAGACAAAATTATCTTTCTGGATGGAGGCAAAATGCTTTTTTGCGGAACTCTGGAAGCTGCCAAGAAGGCTGGGATTGCTGCCATTGATACTTTCTTTAAGGTTGGTCAGTTCTGAGCCTAAACATCATCGTGGCAATGGATAAAAACCGCTTGATAGGCAAAAGTGGAAAGTTGCCTTGGCACATACAAGAGGACTTGGCTTGGTTTAAAAAGCAGACTATGGGGCATCCGGTGGTTATGGGACGCTTGACCTGGCTATCGCTTCCCGCAGCTTTATCTGGCAGACGCAATATCGTGCTTAGTTCCGATCCGGATTTTACCCTGCAGCAGGTTGAGGTGGTTAGTAACTCCACAGAGCTGGAAAAACTAATAGCATGGCAAGATGCCTTTATCATTGGCGGAGCCAGCGTTTTTCGACAGTTCTTGCCCAAAGCCGATGCGCTTTACATCGCACATCTGGATGCTGAATACGAAGGTGATACATATTTTCCGGTTTACAATGAATCCGAGTGGCTATTAATACACCAGGAAGAGCAACTAAGCACATCTGGAGTCCTGTTAAAATTTTGCAAATACATCCGAAAATCAAATAGGGTCGTGAAAAGTGACTAATGCCGTTAATAAATACTGTCGTTCCCGCGGAGGCGGGAATCCAGCACTGTCAGAATCCCGAAGGGATGACACCTAATATGTTGATATCTAAACCATTATATATCGTTATTGCCGAACTGAACAAAGGGCTGGATTCCCGCCTCCGCGGGAACGACAGCGTTTGATCAGGCTTGACATGACACTAATAACCAAGGAGAGTTATCATGACTAAAGCACTAATAATTATTGCTATTGCGGCTTTACTACTGTTAACAGCCTGTGCTCCTGGTATGAATGATCACCGTCCCGAACGTCCTGCTGGTTTTTTCTGGGGCATCTGGCATGGCTGGATAGCTCCATTTTCGCTAATATATTCTCTATTTGTTCCCCAAGCCAACATCTATGAAGTCAACAACACCGGTTTCTTTTATGATTTGGGGTTTTATCTGGCAAGCGTAGGAGGTTTTGGCGGCTTAGCTTTCAGTAGAAAATGTAGAAGGGGATAGAACCTGTCCACTTTCCTGCTTATCGTTACTGCGGCAATTTGGGGTTTTGCCTTTGTAGCCCAGCGTTTGGGCATGCAAAGTTTGGATCCCTTTAGTTTCAATGCCATCCGTTTTGCCTTAGGTGCCATTTTTGTTTGGTTCATTGCAGCCCGAAAACAGCAGGGAGAAAAGCAGATACCCTGGCTCTTGGGCATAGTTCTTTTTATAGCTGCCACCTTGCAGCAGGTGGGAATTATGTTTACCAGTGCAGGTTCCGCAGGTTTCATCACCGGTCTGTATGTGGTGATAGTTCCCTTGTTTGGCCTGGTCAGAGGGCATAAACTGAATCGTCAAATAATAATAGCAGTTCTGTTTACAGCCATTGGTTTATTTCTGATTAATCGACCTGGTAATCTGGAAGTATCAATGGGAAATCTGCTTGTCTTGATCAGTGCGTTTTTCTGGGCATGGCATGTGCAATTGGTGGAATTTTATGGCAAAAGGTTTGCAGTCGGTTACTTGGCATTTTCCCAATTCGCTATCTGTGCTTTGTTAAGTTTATCCGCTTTTATCGTTTATTATCTGTTCAAACAGCCATCCTACCTTGTTTCCACGCTTTTGGGATCAAGTATTGTGCGGGCTGCTTGGCCGATACTGTATGGCGGATTACTAAGCGTTGGCGTAGCTTACAGTTTACAAATAAAGGCGCAGCAAACAGCTATTCCTTCAAAAGCAGCAGTTATTCTCAGCCTGGAAGGCGTTTTTGCCCTATTTGGCGGTTGGCTGGTTCTTGCCGAAGTTATCACCTTGCGTTCTCTGTTTGGTATTGCTTTCATGTTGACTGCCATGCTGTTAAGCTTGGTTCCCAAAGTTTTTGATTGACAGAAACGGCCTGCCATTTTTTTAGTTCCCTCTAAGTTAGCTTAAATGGCTTTGTAAAGGATAAAATAATGGTTTTATACACTGTAGCTTTAATAGTCCATGCGATCATCTGTGTCGTTTTGGTTCTGGTGATTTTGGCTCAAACCTCCAAAGGTGGTCTGGATGCCAATCTTGGTGGTGCTGCCATGAACGTATTTGGCGGAAGCGGTGCTTCCCAATTCTTAAAGAAATGGACTCAGATCCTGGCTTTGGTTTTTGCAGCCTCGTGTTTGCTCTTGGCCTTTTTGGTAAAAGATCTCAGCAGTGGTGCAGGTAGCGGAGTTCAGGAACGTCAGAAAAGGATTAAAGACACCGAGCAAAAAGCCCCGGCAGCTAAACCAGCTCCGGCTCCAGCCCCAACAACCGGTAATTAGTTTTTCTTAATGCGCAGAAGTGGTGGAATTGGCAGACACGCAAGACTAAGGATCTTGTGCCTGTAACGGGTGTGCGGGTTCGAGTCCCGCCTTCTGCACCAGCATAATAAGTAACGCTCCCGTCGGGAGCGTTTTTTTGGTTCCGCAAGATGCTATCCATCTTGCTGCGAATATTTCTTTGGCAACCTTAGTTTGATGCCACACTGGTCAGGAGAATATTTTGAAGTCATTCACATTTGTTTTCAGCTTTGTCAAGGGGCTAAAGCTTCGTTATCTGGCTGCTATATTTTGCATAATCCTGGCTGCCTCATTCAGCTTTTTAAATCCCTTGGTTGTCCGCTTCGTTATAGACGGAGCCTTTGGAGGAAAAGCCCCCGGCTTTCCCATCAGTTTATTATCCAATCCTCAGTAGGCTGTAAGCATAGCCCGCAGCAATTTGTGGCTGGCTTGACTGGCTGTAATTCTGATAAGCCTCATGGGGCACGGCTTCACCTATTTGCGAAGCCGGATAAGTGCGCAGTGGGCAGAGGAATTTGCCCGCAGACTTCGTGAAAAGCTCTATGACCACATTCAGCGTTTGCCCTACAGTTGGCATAGCAAGGTGCAAACCGGAGACATAATTCAACGCTGCACTTCCGATGTTGATACGGTGCGTCGCTTTATAGCTTTGCAATTTGTGCAATTGGGACGTGGCATCTTTATGGTAGTGCTTATCTTGCCTATAATGTTGGCCATGGATGTCCAGATGACGTTAATTGCCACCATAGCAGTCCCCTTGGTTTTTGTTTATGCCTTTGTGTTTTTCCGCCAGTGTCATGTCAAGCATAGGGAAGCCGATCTCCTGATCGGCTTGTGGCAATCAGGAGATTGCC
>DIXL01000020.1 GCA_002428685.1 Cloacimonetes bacterium UBA6081
ACACTTGTGTTTGAACAAAACATCGGAGACACTTGTGTTTGAACAAGATTATACCGTGGTGTCGTTCCCGCGGAGGCGGGAATCCAGCCTATAAAACAGTTTTGTCCGTTCAGCGGATAACCTAATGCTTATCAACACAATAGATGTACCCTCCCAAATGAAATATTTCTGGGCTGGATTCCCGCCTCCGCGGGAACGACAGCGTAGTAGGATTATTGATACACCTGGTAGCGAAATCTTCATTTCAACAAAGCTAAACGCTTATTCTGGGCTCAATTATGGAATCTGTTGCCATTAAATATCTATCTGCCAATATCGTAGTGTTGAAATTTTTCCACAGCTTAGGTGATTTAATGCATTGTTTTCCCTTGACAAAACTTGTGCGGTTAAATAATCTGATCGCGTAGTAACTTGATAGTGTGAAATTATTGATTCTGCAAATCCATTGCGTGTGACGAAAGTCTAGAGCTTAGCTATTGAACAAACCCATTGATAAGCTATTTTGAACGAGATCTTAACATAACTGAGACATAATTAAAATGAGGAATACATGAGAAAGAGCGGTTATATCTTGCTTGCATTAACATTTTTGATCCTAAGCTGTTCATGGTTGGTGGCCGACATAACGGTTACCATAGGATCAGGAACAAGTACTCAAATGCAGCCTTTTGGTGCTTGGTATGGCTTTGAGCGTTCTGCCTCGATATATACTTCAGCAGAAATTGGAAATTTTGGAATGATTACCCACTTGGCTTGGTATGTTGACACAGCTAAAAGCACCAGTATTCCCACCAAGATATACTTAAAGACAACAACCTCTGCTACACTTACTGCATCTACTTGGGCAACCATGATCAGTGGTGCTACAGAAGTTTATAACGCAAATAGAACCTTTACACCAATTGGATGGCTCTCAATTGATATTAGCAATTTCTTGTATTCATCTAATAATTTGCTGGTTCTGTGTGAAACAAACTTTGGAGGAAGTGGAAGTGGAACTAGTAGCTACCCTAAATTCAGATACTCATCTGTTTCCAATACTCACCAATATTGGCAGAGGGACAATTCCGTCCCTACCGGAAATGGTTTTATCAATTCTAATCGACCCAATATTAAAATAACCTTAAACGAGCCGCCAGTAAATCCATCTTCATTTTCTGCTTTGCCAATCAGCCAAAACCAGATAAACCTCAGTTGGGTAAAAAATGCTGCTAACAATAATGTTATGGTTGCTTACAACACTTCCGACAGTTTTGGAAACCCAGTTTTAGGTAACTCATATAGTGCAGGAAATACTCTAACTGGTGGAGGCACAGTTTTATACAATGGTGCAGATACTTCCTATTCTCACATGAACCTTATTGAAAATACCACATACTACTATAAGGCTTGGTCGGTGACATCAAATCAATATTCGCAAGGAGTTGCAACTAATTCCACCACTAATTCGGCACCGATTAGTTCATTTCCCTGGACAGAGACCTTTGAAACCTCGTCGCCCTCACGCTCAGGCTGGACCCAAATACAAGAAACCGGAACTAAAACCTGGTCTTATGCAACCGGAGCCGGTGCCGGATCAATCACTACAGCTCATGGTGGAACTTTAAATGCACGTTTTACCTCAAGCTACGGAGGACCCTTTATAACCAAACTGGTTAGCCCTATTCTAAATCTAAGCTCTCTGAATGAAGCAGCTGTAACCTTCTGGTATGGCCAGCAACTATGGATTTCCGATCAAAACGAGCTAAAGGTTTATTACCGCACCAGCCCTGTTTCGGCATGGGTTCAATTGGCTCACTACACTGCCAACGTTTCTGCTTGGACGCAGGCAAGTTTAGATTTACCAAACCTTAGCTCTACCTATCAGATAGCCTTTGAGGGGATAGACAAGTATGGCTATGCCAACGTTCTTGATGACATTACTGTAGCAGCCCCCAATCCCATTCCCGCAGTATCAGAATTATCACTTAACTTCGGTTATACAGATATAACAACCGGCTCGCAAGCAAGGCAGTTTAGCGTTTACAACATCGGCACCGGAGTTCTAACCCTGCAGAAACCGTATATAAATAGCGGAGACGCCAGTCAATTTGAGCTTGAAGATAACAATGTCTATCCCATTAACCTAAGTGCAAATCAATCAATTACGTTTAATGTGTTTTTCTCTCCCACTGCCACAGGTGCCAAGAGCAGTTATCTGGTTTTACAGGACAATCTGGGTAGCAAGGCTTATTATGTAATTCCGCTCAGTGGCCATGCTTTGCATGTTCGTTTTCAGGATAGCTTTGAGGATAATGCCAATTTCAGTCTCAGCTTAACAAACTGGACTCAGTATGATGGGGATGGCAAGACTACATATGGTATATCTAACACCACTTTTACCAATCAAAACTATACCGGCTCTTACATAGCCTTCAATCCTTCTGCCACTACTCCCGCATTAGCTGGCGCATGGAATGCTCAGTCCGGAGCGAAGTATGCTGCCTGTTTTTCAGCAACCACTCCCCCCAATAATGATTGGATGATATCTCCACCAATCAGCTTTGGTCAAAACCCCCGCATTGCATTTTGGGCAAAATCTCTCACCTCTGCCTATGGATTTGAACGATTCAAGGTAATGTATTCTACTACGGGCAATAGCGTTGCCAGTTTTACGAACTATCTGGCCGGTAGTGCAGCGGAATATGTAGAAGCTCCCATTAGCTGGACATTATTTGAATATACCTTACCCCCGGAATGTGCCAATGTTTCTGCTTACATCGCAATTCAATGTGTATCTAACGATGCCTTTGTCTTCATGGTGGATAATTTTGTAGCAGGAGATTATGGTTTACCGCAATTTGGAGTAGATCCGGTCAGCTACACTTTTCCTGATTTTTATATCAACTACAGCCGCACCCAGCAGATCACGGTTTTCAATGCCGGTGGCGGAACTATGCAGATTGTGTCCGGCGGAATCACTATTTCCGGAAGCCCTTACATAAAGCTATACGATCTTCCAACTCTGCCGGTAACGCTGAATGCTACCGAAAGCATAAGCTTCACCGTAGGCTATAATTCTTCTGAGGGCGGTGTTCATTCTGCCGTTATCAGCATCACAGATAACCTCAGCAAGGCAGTAAATACCGTGAGTATTAATGGCACCACCACCGACAATACTATCACGCAAAAGCCTTATATCGAAGGGTTCGAACCCTATATGGAAGATGTAGTTTATTATCAGGTAAATGGTTGGGTAAACCGTGATAATGACCTGGATGGCTACAATTGGTTGCTGCTGAATGATCCTGCGCAGGCAAAAAGTGGCAACTGGTGTGCTGCCTCAGTATCATGGGTGCCGGATTCAGCTAAACAGCATAGCGTAAATCCCGACCAATTCCTCACCAGTATTGACGAATCGAATGCTTTCAAGGGGTTAAAAACCACCGCAAAACATTCCGGCCGGGGAGCTCTAACACCCGATAACTGGCTTATTTCCCCTCCAATTACAATCGAGCGCGGAGACAGCCTCAGCTATTGGGTTGGCTCTTATAGTGCCATTGATTATGCTGAACACTATTCGTTACTGATCTCCACCACCACTCCTGATCCCTTGCAGTTTACTGAGATTTTATATGAAGAAACGCTTGCTTCCGCTGCCTGGGCCTACCGTGCCTTTGAGCTGGATGAATACCAGGGTCAAACAGTTTACTTTGCTTTTCGCCATTATGGCAGCACCGATATGCTGGCTTTGAAAATAGATGATTTCAAGGTAAAAAGCTATAACACAGAGGCTTATCAGGATTATGTGGGTGATCCCGTGGAAGGAGATAACTATTTTATCCTTACCATGAACCCCATTCAGGACGAGATCAATGAAATCCCGCTGGAGGTTATCATCGAGGCTTGGTTACCCCAAGCCAGTAATGTTTTGGTTTCTGGGTATGTGGGCTTTGCAAATCCGCTGGTTTTTGTAACTAACGCAGGCTTGACTATCAGAGTGGAAGGCGTGGACTTAGTTGGTGCTACTGTGCGGATATTTCACAACTTAGGTTATGCCCCCTTACATATGGGCTACCGCAATTTAACAGGTAATTTTAGCTACATTAGTTCCAGTATGGCAGAAATCTGGAATTCTACCCAGGTTAAATTCACCCTGCCCTCTGCCAAAGCTGGTGAAGGGATGGAGTTTGTTTTTCCAAATACTCAGGATGGAACATTACCTGTGGAACTATCACATTTCTCCGCTAATTTGAGTAGCGACAACGTGGTGCAGATAATCTGGGTTACCCAATCTGAAACCAATCTGGTAGGGTATCGAGTTTATCGGAATACTACTGCAAATTTTGCTGAAGCAACTGTGTTGGAAGGCTTTATTGCGGCAACAAATACATCGCAAATGCAAACTTATTTGTTCACTGATTTCGAAGCCTATGGCCCCAATACCTATTATTACTGGCTGGAACATCTGGAAATGGACGGTAGTTCTGTTTTACACGGACCTGTGGTTGTGGTTTTATCAACCGGAGATGGACAAGCTCCCACACCACCCATTCAAAAAGGTATAGCCAGCGTTTTCCCCAATCCTTTCAATCCCGACACCTCTATTCGCTTTGGCCTTAGTGAAAATGCAGAATACAGCTTAAAAATCTACAATCAGAAAGGACAGTTGGTGCGAAATTTGGCACAAGGAACCCTGAACCGTGGCTATCACACCCAGCTGTGGAACGGACGCGACAACAACGGAAGCCAATGTGCCAGCGGAGTTTACTTTGTCCATTTCAACTCCGGCAAAGACAGTTTTTCCCGCAAGATTATGATGGTGAAATAGACAAATCTTTGCCGGCTACTCTGCGCGGTCGCTCTGATAAATTATACTTTTACAACGGCAGGAAGCTGTAAAAGTAAGCATGTCTCAATTCTCTGCTCTCCATTGGAACAAAACCTCTTTTCGCATGCTTATGCCTGAAACTATCAATTCTATTCAGTAGAAAGCAGATTTTACTTGCCATTTTTCCCCAGCTTAAAAACCATGAAAAAACAGGCCATGGTTAAATGCATAAAAGTCGCAGCCAGATTTACCCCATGGCCTGCAATGATATTGAACAGGAAAGCTTTAGATGAAGATTCTCGTAATCAATTGTGGCAGTTCCTCATTAAAATATGAAATCTATCAGATGCCGGAACAAATCAGTCTTGGTAAGGGACTGGTAGAGCGGATTGGCCTTTCGGATGGAAAAGTTTGCCAGGAGTATCAGGGCAAAAAAGTTCAAAAAACCCTGGAAATTCCAAATCACCGGGTTGCCTTTCAGCAGATGATGCTGGCCTTATTAGATCCGCAACAGGGAATTTTAAACAGTATTGACGAAATAAAAGGGATTGGGCATAGGGTGGTGCATGGTGGCGACCAATATTCATCCTCTGTGCTAATAAATGCGGACGTGAAACAAGCTATAGAGGCAAACATCGAGCTTGCTCCGCTGCACAATCCTGCTAACTTGACCGGAATAAAGGAAGCAGAAGAGATTTTCCCCGGGGTGCCGCAAGTGGCGGTTTTTGACACAGCCTTTCATCAAACCCTGCCTCCCAGTGCCTATTTATATGGTATTCCGCGTGAGTTTTACGAGAAGTATCGTATCCGACGCTATGGTTTTCATGGCACCAGCCATCGTTATGTAGCTGGAATTGCCTTGCAAATGATGAAACGCAGCGCGGAAAACACCAATATGATTACCTGTCATTTGGGCAATGGTGCTTCTATCACTGCCATTCAGGCGGGCAAATCGATAGACACATCCATGGGGTTTACTCCTCTGGAAGGTTTGATGATGGGTACTCGCAGCGGAGATCTTGACCCCTCCATAATTTTTTATCTGGAGGAAAGGGGTTACGACTTTCACGAAGTCCACAACATCTTAAACAAAAAAAGCGGCTTGCTTGGCTTATCCGGAATATCCAGTGATTTGCGTGATATTGAAGCTGCCGCTGAACAGGGAAATGCTAATGCTATTGAAGCTTTGGATACCTATGCCTATAGAATCAGAAGGTATGTAGGAGCCTATGCGGCCAACCTGATCAAGGTGGATATGCTTGTTTTTACTGGGGGAATCGGACAGTTTGGTGTAAAGATGCGCCAACGTATTTGCAGCCGCATGGAAAACCTGGGAATTCATATTAATCGCGAGCTTAATAACAAAGTGGGTGCCAATGCAGGCATAATCTCGCAAGACTATTCACCTATCTCCATATTGGTGATTCCCACCAACGAAGAGCTCCAAATTGCCATAGATGCCAGTGAATTGATTACAGAACGCTAAAGTTATGACAAATTACAGATATCGCAAAACACTGTCTTTCCCGCGGAGGCGGGAATCCAGCCCTTGATAATCCCGAAGGGATGACACAAAATGTTGAGGCAAATACTTTATTATCTAACGCTTTTCCAAAGCTATTTCTGGGCTGGATTCCCGCCTCCGCGGGGACGACAGGTCGTGGCGAACTTGACATGATTCTAATACATAATATTTGGTAAAGGGGAAACCTATGAAGAACACCATTCTTGTAACCATTATGCTATTAACTGTTGCCTTGCTTAATGCTTCCTTGGGCTGGACCTTTGTAAATAGCGAAAGCTATGGTTCAGCAGTCGTCAGAATTGTGATTGGCCTTTATGGGGAAGGCAATCCCAGCGTTATAAAATCCCCGGATGGCTTAAGTGTAAAACTAAGCAACTACGAGCCGGGCAATCAACCAACTATAAACCACAATCCTGGTGCCTTGGTGAAGAGTATTGAGCAATCGGGAGCAGAAGTTAATATTTCCATGGCCAGGGGATTTCGTTTTGAACAATCCAATTTCAATAGTCCCCGACGACTGGTTCTGGATGTTTTTGTCTCAAATCCAGATAAGGCTCAACGCCTGCAAATTGCCGATTTTTACAGTGAAAAGGGCAAGTGGAACAGTGCCGACAAAACCTACAATGACCTGCATCTAGACTACCGCGAAGACATGCAGATTTTGTATAATTGGGCTCTTTTGCTTCATAAAAGAGGCTCGGCAAGAGCCACGGAAAAGCTTTCTCAAATTTCCCCAGAATCTTCATATTACCAAAAAGCTCAAAACCTGCTGACAAAAATCCATGGTGATGAAGAACCTCTGCCACCTCCTCCGCCCCTGCAAATCCCCGTGCAGCCGGAAACAACAGAGGATTCCACGGCTGTAAAAGACACCATTATTGCTGCTCCAATACAGGCACCAATTTCTGTTCCTGCCACCAAGGTTCGGGTAAAGTTTGGCTTTGCTCCTGTATTGGTTTTTCTGGCAATCTTGCTGGCAACCGCTATCATAGTTTTCAGCTTTCGTAAAAAGAAACCTTCCACACCCCGTCTTGCGCACCATCCCAAGTTTAATAGTTTAGATGCACCTCTGGATACAAAAACTATGTGCCGCATGGTAAGTAAACTCTTGGCCGATGGCTGGACTCAGCGAGAAATCTCTCGAGAGTTAAAGATTTCGCAACAGGATGTGGAAAGTTTTGTGCAATTGTGCCATCAGGGCGGACATGAGGATGATGAAGCTTAAGCTTGCCATCCTTCTAATTTTATGCAGCACAGCACTTTCTGGGCTTAGCTTTATGCCCGATTCTGCCTTTGATCCTCTCATTCAAAACCAGTTTCACGGCAGCATCCTAAACCTGCCTGCCACCGGCTATAGGGACAGCCTTAGCATCTATGGCAAGGGTTTGTCCCATCCTTTTGCATCTTTACCCCTTTTGAGTGATGCTATTACCGATGCTTTCCGCCTTGGAAACCCCAAATACAGCCTATTGGGATACGAAAGCCCGGACGGCTTATTGCAAACAGAGCTAAATTTTATTGCCGGGCTGGAGCCTGTGCTTGCCGACGAAAATTATAGCTTCCTATACAAGGGTTTCACGCTTAAAGCCAAGCATGGCCAACATGTTCAAATGAATACAGAGTGGTGGCAGGGGATGTTTTTTGGCGATCAGACTGCGGCAACGGGTTCTGAGCTGCTGGATGGTTACTATAGCTGGAATAGCGGAAAGCGAAGTGTGGACAACCTGACCGGAAGCCTTGGCTATAGCGCAAACAACCTCACTTTGGCTTTGGGCCGAGGAAATTTCTCCATCGGCAATTCCATCAGCGGCAGCATCGTAGCCAATGACGAGGTTAATGACTATGCCTACATAATAGCCGAGGGACGTTCCGGCGCATTCACCTTGTCTTTTATGCATTCATCCCTGCAAAGCGACAGCACTTTCAGCCTTTATGACAATCCTTCGCTAAACAGCAAAAACTATCCGGATAAGTATTTAGCTCTGCATCAACTGGCTTTTCGCCCCAGAAACAATATAAACCTGTTTGTGGGTGAAACCATTATTTACGGCAACCGGGGGATAGACCTTAATTATCTCTTGCCCAATGCTTTCTGGCGAGCCACCGAGCACAATTTGTGGGACAGGGACAATGTCCTTATTTTTGCCGGAGGTTCCTGGCGTCCCTGGAATCCTTTGTTTTTGTATGGTCAGATAGCTCTGGACGAATTCAGCTATGGTAAATTGCTAACAAACTGGTGGGGAAACAAATACGCTGTCCAGGGAGGAGCACGCTGCAGCCTTCCCTCATTTTTACCCGGAAGCATGCAACACGATGTTACAGCAGAAATTACCGCGGTGCGTCCCTTTACCTATACCCATTATATGGCGCATACCATGTATAGCCACGACGGCAAGCTTCTGGGTTATCCCAAAGGTTCCAATATAGTGGATTTCTCGGCCTTGCTGCGCATTCCCCTTTCTGCTTGGCTGCAATGGCAAAGCGGGGTGTCTTACAACCTTCAGGGTAGCTTTGGCAGTAACTGGAAGCAAAACTATCATGAGGTTTTCCCGGGAGAATTGTTAGAAGAAGGAACTGCCACCTGGTTTCAGGGGCAAAAAACCAGGACAACCGAGCTGAAAAGTAGTATTTTGCTGGATTTATTTGCTCACCACCGCTTTTTAGCAGGATTTAAAACCAGACACATAGATTGCTGGGATAGCGAAGTCTTTGGTGCCTGGCAATTTATCTTTTAGGAGTTGTGTTTTGCCAATCGTTGATCGCATGGAATTCCCCCGCCGCTATAAGCTGAAAGCAAGCGTCCTGATCTTCATTTTCCTCGGGACGATTTTTGGCATCTGGTTGCAACGGCACAACACCGCAATTTTGGCGGAACAGATTGAAATTAGCAATGTGTCCTTTGGCCGCTATGGAACTCAGTTTATCGAGCTGGAATACAGCCTGGCAAACACGGGAAAGCAGGATAGAGAAATCAGCCTGATGGCCAGAGTTTGGGATGCCGATGGTCAGGAACTGGCCAGTGCCTTGTTTGGAGTTACCGTTTCTGCAAACAGCAAGGCAAAACGCTCCAAATTGCTGGACAGGCTGAATCGCACCATGCGGGAAGGCGAAAAACCCTACAAAGCTGAAATCTCGCTTTACACCAAAAAAGTGCCATAGGTTATCCAGTGTCTTTTCAATTTTCTTTTTACTATACAACATATTTGAACGAAACATCGCTAAATGTCGTTCCCGCGGAGGCGGGAATCCAGCCCAGAAACAGCTCTGGAAGAGCGACAGATAGGATAGTTTTTTCTCAGCATTTTGTATCATCCTTACGGGATTATCAAGAGCTGGATTCCCGCCTCCGCGGGAACGACATTTACCGATGTGCATTCATACAGTTATGGCAGGCTTGACATGACACCCGCTTCTAATGCCGTAATTGACCATAAGTTTATCCCATATAGTGTCTTCCTTATTAGCATTCCCATATCATTCCCATATCATTCCTAATAATATTGAGAATGATATGGCATTGATATGGGAATGCTACCTGGGAGGGGAAGGCCGTTAAACATAGATAAATAATACTGTAAGAGGATTACAAATGAATAACTTACTAACTGCTTATGTTGCCTGGGTGAGGCAGATGCCCATCGTCTCTGCCATGATTCAGTTTGCCATATTGGGCACTTTTGGCGAGATAATTTCCAGATGGCTAAAAGCCAAGAAAATCCACTATCCTTTTAGCACCTGGTTAACGCTTTGGAAAATGGTGGTTTGGGCAATATTGGCCATCGGGATAAAGTATGCCTTCAAGGGTTTTGAGGGCTGTGTGGAATATCTGGAGCTGCATTCCTATCTGCCGCAATTAAGCACATTTGGCAAGGCGTTTGCCATTTCTGCCTTTATGAATACTTCCTTTGGCCTCACGCTAATGTTCGGGCACCGGATTTTGGATAATGTGTTTGAGAAGAAAATCAACTGGGCGAACATTGATAAAAGCTGCTATTCGCTGTTGTGGTTCTGGATTCCGGCACACACGGTTACCTTTATGTTGCCCGAGCTTTATAGAATTGGTCTGGCAGCCTTGTGGAGCGTTGTTTTGGGAGTTATCCTGGGTTTGTTCAGCCAAAAATAGAATAAAAATGCCATGAACGCAGCCAAGCATGCCCCTGCTCCCCTCTTGATTCCGGTGGGAATGTGGGTGCTGGGGATGATTTTGCTGCGCTCAATTCCGGTTCACAGCCTATGTTTGGCCATTGCGGCAGGCTCGTTGTGTCTGCTGGCGGTGCTGGTTCCCAAGCTTAGACCGCTAACAATTCTATTGCTGTTTCTGAACTTGGGAGCTTTGCGTTTGGCCGTTTCGCCCCCGAATGAAACCGCCTTACAAAAAGTGCTTAGCACGCAGCAAAAAGTGCAGCAGCCTATCAGATTCAGGGTCAATCAGGTGTTTTCGGTTTCAGAAAACCGTTATGGCATCCAATTGGACAGCCTGGCAACCCAGCCTTGCAGGGATAAACTGATCTTTAGCTCTGCCCAAAATCTGCAACCCGGTTTTTCTTATCGCTGTCTGGCAACTATGTATCCCCTGGGTTCCGATCCCATTCTGGATATTTACCCATCCCGCTATGCTGCAAAGGCTTATCAACTGGGTAGCCTGGAAAAACTGAATGACCTCCGGGTTGCCTCTGTCCTCGGCTTACTTCGGATTCGTTTGCTGAACAATTTAGATGCCAAGCTGGGTAAACATGCCGAATGGGCAAAAGGTTTGCTGCTAAGCGACACCAGTGCCAAACAACAATGGTCAAACGAACTTAGCGGCAGCGGAATTATGCATCTGATTGTGGTAAGCGGTTTGCACGTTTGGTTTATCTATCTGGTGGTGGTGAGCATTTTAAGGATATTTCTGGTGCGTAGCAAGGCTGAATTGCTCTTTATCCCGATAATTCTGCTGTTTGCGGCATTGAACAATTGGGCTCCCCCCATTTCCAGAGCCATAATCATGATTGCCATAGGACTAATTGCGCGTTGGTTGCAGCGTCCTATTTCCGGAGCTCAAAGCCTGGCACTGGCTCTGTTCATCATCACCTTAATCAGCCCCAAACAGTTATTCTCCGTAGGATTACAATTGTCCTTTGTGGCTGTTGCCGTAATAATTTGGGGGCTACCGCGGTTTTATCTGTTTCACCCCGATAAGCTGTTATCCAGTCCGCTACACAAGAGCATTAACAGTTTAAAAGATGCAATTGTTTATGCTGCGCTGATCAGTCTGGCGATTACTCCCTGGACATTGTATTATTTTGGGCGTGCTTCGTTTAACGGAATAATTGGCAATGTGTTTGGTATTCCGCTGATGGGCGCACTGTTACCCCTGTCATTTCTGGTGCTGATTACTCCATATAACTGGCATTTGGCCTGGGTTTTTCAGTTGGCATACAAGTTTTTCGTTACTCTGTGGGAAACCTGGATGCAATTTGCCAACAGCCTGCCATTTAGCATTATGGGAAGCTACCATAGTAGGCAGTGGACCCTTGCCTTGGGCTTGACCATCTTGTGGTGTTTTCTGCTTATCAGAGGCAAATTTCGCCTTGCCTTGCTGTCTGTTTTGCCACTTAGTCTAATTGTTTTTGCCTTGCTATATTTTCCGGGTAGAGGCATTAAGTCTCCCGAATTATATGTTTTTAACTGCGGGACAGCAGATTGCAGTATGGTTCGCTGGACCGATGGCCGCACCCTGATGGTGGATACAGGCGGAATAAATGGCTTGAATGTAGAAGAGAGAACCATTAAGGACAAGGATTTCCTGGAAGAAAGCTGGATGGAAAATCGCTTGTTACCCTGGCTGGGTAAAAAGGGGATTAACCGGATAGACTATTTGGTGCTAACTCATTTGCATGCAGATCATTGCGGTGGATTGCTCTCCCTGCTGCAAAGCAAAAAGGTGAGCCATATCTTTATCCCGAAAAGCTCCTTTGACGATCCCTTGTGGGCATGGTTCTGTTCTCATCCTTCCCTGGACAAAGTGGCAGTTCATGTGATTGCAGATACCTGCAGCTATGCTCTTACCGAAGCCAGGCTGAAATTTCTGCATCCTGATAAGAGGTTCGAATCCGATAATATCAACAATACCTCACTGGTGTGTCGTTTGGACACCTCTGAAGCCAGAGTTTTATTTGCTGCCGATATTGAGGAACCGGCAGAAGAACACCTGCTGGAGCACTATGCCGGGGAACTGAAATGTGATTACTTAAAAGTGCCCCATCATGGCTCCAAAACCTCCAGTTCAGAAGAATTTATCACCGCTGCCAATCCCCGGGAAGCTTTTGTAACAGTCTCTTACCGAAATCATTTTGGCTTTCCGCACCCATCTGTAGTGCAGCGCTATCAAAAGCATAATATCAGGCTGGAAAGCACCGCAGAGGGCACTTTGCGGAAAAAGATTGACATAAGTGCCAATAGATAAAGATTATACTCTGATGAGGATAATGTTATGCCAAATAAGCTAAGAGAAAACCTGTCTCTGGACAAGCTGTTTGCCCTGATTGAAACCAAAGGCCCGGTAGCTGCTGCCGTTAAACGCTATAAACTGAAGCGAACCCACCTGAAAGCTGCAGAACGTGAAGCCGGTTACCAACGTTGTGCAAAGCTTATGCAGAGCTTGGAGAACAATCCAGGTTTGGCGGCCAAGCTGGAAGACCTGTTTATCAGCCTGCCGGAACTGGCTTTTAACCAATTGCTGGCAACCGAAGTTTTTGAGGTGCACGAGCTGTTTGAACTCAAGTCCTTTCTCTGGATGTATCTGCAACTGGAGGAACTACTTACCAAGCATGATTTGCATTCCCTTCATCCTCTGCCGAATTTGCATTCTGCCTTCAAGCTGCTTGATCCCGAAGGCAACAAGGTGCCCACTTTCAGGATTTCTCCATTGTTTTCGGAGCAATTGGCCAAACTTATCAGCGAACAACAGAATTTGGCCATGCAACTGCAGCAAACCCGAGCGAAGGACTTGGAGCAAGCCAGAAATGAGCTGGGCATATCCACGCTCAAAGAAGAATTTGTGCTGTCCCGCCAAAGACAGAACACCCTGAGCGAGCTAATGAAAAGCAAGTCCTTTATTCTGATTTCCGAAAGCTTGGCAAATTGCAGTTTTCGCTTGGCCGATTCACCCAAAGCCATGGAACTGAAAGCTAGACTGGAACAACTTGCCTTTCTTGTTGGAGAGGAAGAGGGATTTATCCAGATTGATCTCACCAGGCAACTGAAAGCACAGTTTGCAGCCATCGAGCAAGCCTGGTTTAGCTGCGCAGAATTAACCTGGGATTACTACATGGCTTCGTTTGCGCTACGCTATCAATGCTGCATTCCACGTCTCACCAGCAGCTTTGCTGGTATTTCCATCAAGCAGGCAGTAAATCTGCCTTTAAAGCTGTTTCTGGAGCAAAACCAGCACCAGTACCAAAGCCTGGATATCGCGTTTGACACCCAGGCAAACCTGATTACCGGCCCCAACATGGGCGGAAAAAGCACCGCTCTGATTACTTTGGGTCAATTGTGCTATCTGGCTAAGCTGGGCATTCCTCTGCCTGCCAAAGAAGCTACCCTGTGCGTTTATGATGAGATCTACTACAATCACGACAACCGCGAAAACAGCGAAACCCTTAGCTCGTTCGGACGTGAAGTGGTGTCTTTTACCCAAATGCTGCAACGTAGCGGCAC
>DIXL01000058.1 GCA_002428685.1 Cloacimonetes bacterium UBA6081
AAAAATTGTAAGTCAAAACTGGTAAACGAGTTCCAGTTACTGCAAACTATCGAAAAGAGGATATCCTCATTTAGCACCATAAGCTTCTTTGTATTGTGGATATGGATAAGTCCACAGTATAGTAGTGTTGGGTCAAACTTGGTATGTCGCAAATAGTATTGGGGTGGCAATCTCCTGATTGCCACAAGCCCATCGGGAGATCGGCTTCCCTATGCTTGACATGACACTAGGTTCAAGGTTATTTGCTCTATTCCGACTTCTACATTTAGCCTTGGTAGTATCCCTTTTTTAATACCACAACTAACATAGCCAGCGTGGCAGTGGAAATCTGATATTTTTACCTTGCCTTCGGTAAATTCTTGAATCAATTTGTTTAGGGATTGATCCGGAACATTCAGCTTTAAGGCAGCGTCAAAAGGCAGACTTAGAGCTTTGTATAATGCTGAACTTTCATCTATCATGAAAAAACCCCATGTTATTCTCTGTCGTCATTCTTGTTATGTCATAGTTTTATGTCAAGCAAAGATTGTCTGGAATTTATTTTGAACATAGCTGAGCCAAAGATGATAAACTGGAAATTGCTTCTTCCTTGCTTGCATTCTCATATCATTTCCAGATCATTCCCAATAATATTGAGATTGATATGGGAATGATATGGGAATGGTAGCAAGGAAACAGGTAGTTTCGGTTTATGAGAGACTGTTGACAATGGCTTGATCAGAGCTTCCAACAATACTCCTGTTTTGGTAACCCGCTATGAAGCGATTACCGAAACCCACATGAAAGAAATTTAGGCTTTGTTTGAAGGGAAAATTTACAAGTAAATCTAAGCTGCATTTCAACACTGTCGTTCCCGCGGAGGCGGGAATCCAGCCCTATATAATCCCGTAGGGATGACACAAAATGTTGTGGCTAATACAGTCCTATTTGCCGCTCTTCCAGAGCTTTATCAAAGCTGGATTCCCGCCTCCGTGGGAACGACACGTCAGATTTGACATTGCACAGTAGTTATAAACCTGCCAGTTTGCTCATGGTTTCAATCCCCACTATGATGCAGTCATCCGGGGGCAGGAATTTGTCGGAGAGCAGAGGGGTTCCGTCAAATCCGTGTCCCTATTAATCTTTTGGAGGATGCCTCACAAAAGGTTGTGCTTGACATGCAAAGCCACTTGTAAAATGGTAAATTCATGAACTCTAAATACGTCCTGTTCAGTATTGTAACTGCTTTAGTCATTGTAGGCATATATCAAATATTTGCCATAGGCGAGTATAATTATCCGGAATACAATTTAAAAGCAGGTCAGGTAGCTGAAGCTGAAATAATTGCCCCCTTCGATTTCCCGGTGATGAAGCCCGAAAAAGAGCTGGAGATAGAAAAAGAAAAGGTGATTCAACAAATTGCCAAGCCATATTTTATCTCAGATGAGCCGATGTTTGAAACCCTGAGTGATTTTGATGCAATTTTTGCCTTACTCGCCTCCAATGCTGCCAATCCGAATGATCTTGCCCAAGCTTTAAAGCGTAGCGGACATACCTTTAATCCCGAAAATCTATCCGCCTTCGCCACGCCTTCTTTGCGGGACAAGACTTATGAAAACCTGCGTAACAAACTTAGCTCTTTGTATCAAAAGGGGATATACGAAAGTCTTAGCAGCGATAGTGTGCTGATTAGCTCCGAAGATGAGCTTAAAACCGTTCCCATCACCAATTTCTTCTCGGTGGAATCCGCCCGGGAAGAGCTGATAAAAACCTCCGAATCTGTAAAGGGTTTCACAGCCGAATTAGCAGAGCAGCTTATCAAACCAAACCTTTTGGTAAGCGAAGATAAGCTAAATGAGATAAGCATGAGCAGATTGGGTGCAGTTCCTCAAAGCGAAGGAGTAGTTTTGCAAAACGAGATTATCGTTCGCAAAAATGCCCGCATTACCAACGAAGAAATGCGTAAACTGAATTCCTTGCAGCGAGCTTACCGGGACCGGAATGTTCATAAATCACCCTTGCAGGAGACAATCCTGACTCTGGGGCTGCTGATGTTCATCTTTATGGTGGTCAGCCTGGCCAATCATTATTTTTGCGTGATGGACAAGGAAGCCAAGTTATTGGTATCAGATTTTATCCCGCTGAATTTGGGTTTTGTGGTTTTGGCACTTATAACCACCTTGGTAAATCAGGTTTTGGGATATAGCAATTTGGTAATACCCTTTGCCATGTTTGGCATCTCGGCCGCCATCCTGGTAAGCTTTGAGTATGGCATGCTCTATAGTATATGCAGTTCCATGGTGGTTGCACCTTTTATCAATTGGGAATCTTACACTACCATAATCCTGCTTTTGTCTTCAATGGCTTGTTTACTATTAATCCGGCGTCAGAATGCCTGGCACGAATATCTGATGATCTGGATTTATATGGTGATTTCGTCAGTTTTGGTAATTGTAAGCATTTCGATTTATAAAAATGATAATCTGATAAGTATCGTCCGCTCTCTGGGAGTTGGATTGATCTCTGCTACCACCAGTATTGCCGGCATCATTATGGTAGTGCCCTATTATGAACGAAAATGGAATAGAGCAACCAAACAAACCTTGCTGGAACTGCTGGATTTTAATCATCCCCTGCTAAAAAAACTGGCTACAGAAGCTGTAGGAACCTATCACCATTCGTTAATAGTAGGCAATTTGACCGAACGGGCTGCTGAAGCAATTGGTGCGAATCCACTTCTGGCAAGGGTGGGAAGCTATTATCATGATATTGGCAAAGTAATTCACACCGATATTTACACAGAAAACAATAGTGAATCTTCTGTATTACACGATAGCATGATCCCAACCGAAAGTGCAAACATGATCCGCGACCATGTGTCTGAGGGAATTATCCTGGCAAAGAAATATAAAATCCCCCAACCGGTGATTGACATTATTATGCAACATCATGGCGATTCGGTGATCCGCTATTTTTATGAGAAAGAGGCCAAGGAAAAAGGCACAGCAGATAAAACAGCTTTTCAATACCCCGGCCCCAAACCTCAAAGCAAGGAAGCAGCTTTGGTGATGATTGCAGACATTGTGGAATCCACTGCCAAGGCCAAATCCATTGAAAGCGAAGCCGATATTGCCAAAATAATTGATGATACAATCAATCACCTGATTAAGGAAAAGCAGTTTGACGAATCTCCCATAACCTTAAAAGATTTAAGTGTGATCAAGAGCTTGTTTATCCCTGTGTTTGGCAGCATCTACCGTAAAAGACTGGATTATCCCGAACCAAGCAGCAGTGAATAAAACGGACGCTTAAGAATATTAACATGAGCGAAATAGAAGTAATTGGCCACTGCCCGCTTTCGCAGCAGGAATTGGATAGAATTATGCTCGGGGTGTTTGAGGGAGAAAACCCGGGCAAGGACTATCTGATCAGCCTTCTAATGGTGGAAGACGAGGAAATGAAACACTATAACAAAACCTATCGCGGACTGGGTGAAGCAACTGATATCCTAAGCTTTGTAACGGCAACAGTGCCGGTAAATGAAGCAGAAACTGAAAAGCAAAAGCCGCGGGAGCAATTGATTTGCGATATTATCATTGACATAAATCAGCTAATCCGTCAGAAGGGAAACGAGACAATTGAGAAAGAGTTCCGTAATGTGCTAATTCATGGACTGCTGCATTTGCTTGGCTATGATCATACGCGCTTGACGGACAAAGAGATAATGAGTAACAAAGAAGAGTATTATCAAAGAATATTACAAGGTGAATGAATTAAGTGGACGACGGTAAGATAGCAATAATTATCGTCCTATTTGCACTTTCAGCCTTTTTTTCAAGCTCTGAAACTGCCTTGTTTTCGCTATCCAAAATCTTTTTAAAGAAGCTGGAAAACGATGGTGGCAGTGGTGCAAAGAGGATATTATATCTATTAAAAAGGCCCAGACAGCTATTAATTACGTTGCTGTTGGGCAACACATTTGTCAATATGGCGATTTCGTCCTTTGGCACTCTGCTGGCCATTCAGTTCAGCATAACCCACGGCCTTAATACGTCTGGAATTATCACTATTCAGATTGTGTTAACCACAATACTCATTCTGTTTTTTGGAGAAATTACCCCCAAACTATTGGCACTTTCCAAAGCAGACAGCATTAGCGGCGTGCTGAGCGTGCCTTTGATTTTGTTCCGCATTGTTTTTTTCCCTATAGTATGGGTGCTGGAAAAATTCAGTGGACTGCTATCTAAAAAGCAACCTCAGGATAAACACTTAGGAAGCCAGTTTACGCATGAGGAATTCCATAATCTAATAGTTTCCGAAAGCAGTAGCCGCAGCCTGGAAGAACATGAAAAAAAGATGCTGGTAGGGCTGTTTCGGTTTAAAGATGCAGAAATAAAAGAGATTTATGTTCCACGCGTAAAGATCACCGCTGTGGAAGAAAACATGAGCCTGGAAGAGCTGAAAGAGATCATTGTAGCCAGTGGTTATTCCCGGATTCCAGTTTTTAAAGATAGCATCGACGATATTGTGGGCATAATATATGTGAAAGACTTACTGCTGTATCCGGAGAAAAAGAGCATTAAAGCTCTGATGCGACCCGTGTGGTTCGTTACGGAAAACATGAAGGTTCAAAGCTTGTTGAATCAGTTTAAACAAAAGAAACTGCAGTTAGCTGTGGTGGTGGATGAATATGGCGGAACCAGCGGAATAATTTCTTTGGAAGACATCCTGGAAGAAATTGTTGGGGATATAAGAGATGAATATGACAAGGACGAAATACCCGAACTGGTGAAAAAGGACGAAAATACCTTTGAGCTTAATGGAAACTATAGCATCCGTCAATTAAATCAAGAATTTAACACCGACATCTCGGTGGAAGAATATGACAATCTGGCAGAATATATGCTGGCGTATTTTAATCATGTGCCTGCGATTGGTGAACACTTGGTTTATGATAACAGAGTGGAATTTACCGTTTTGGACAGTGATGAAAAAAGCATCAAACAAATCCAGATGGTCTTGCGAAGCAGAGCTGTAAACTGAAAAAATACATTCTGATCTGTGCCCTGATATACGCTTCGTTATGGGCTTCCACGGTGGAATATAACATCAAATCCCTTGGGATAAAAATTGCCTTAATCAGCATAAATCGCAACGAAGAACAACGAACTGTAATAGTAAAAACCAAATCTTTAAAGACAAGTTCCTTGTTTCCTCAAATTAATAATATATATAGAATCTCTTATGATGAGCAGTTTAGACCCCTGGCACTCAATCGCAGTGTAAGCCAAAAAGAGCTACTGGAAGAAATTAACACAAACTATGACCATAACACCCAAAAAGCAATTATGTCCCGCAGTTCCACCCATAATAGCAGCACTTATACAATAAGCAAAAACAGCAGAGATCCATTTAGCCTGCTGGCCTATATTGGCACAGGTAAAGCTGCTGAAGGAGTCTATAATATTGATGGAAATGGATTGCCCTGGCAAGCAAAAGTGCGTAGTTTTGAGACGGAGATAGTTAAAACCTCCTTGGGTAAGTATCTGGCAAAACGCTATGATTTGACTTTTACAAACCTAACCGGAAAGAAAATGCCCTATACAGATATGGTTACCTTCAATATGCTTAGTGAAAATAACAAAATGAGCCTTTGGGTGAGCGAGGAAAATGTTATCCTGAAAGCATTGGTAAAAAAAGGGGCGATCTCTGTAACTTGGGAGATTATTGGAATTTCGCAGTGAAGCTTCGTCGTAGTATTTATCCCAGTATTGCATGGCTGCTGCTTATCTGGATTTTATCGTCCATTCCCTCCAAAAACTTGCCAGGCATTCAGGTTTTGGGAATTGATAAGCTGGCTCATGTATGTGTATATTTCATTCTGGGACTTTTGTGCAACTTATGGCTGAAATCGCTACATTGTAAAACCTATCAAGTGGTGTTTTTCTACTCATTGCTTTTACTTACTGCCACAGCTGACGAATTTCATCAATACTATATTCCGGGACGAAGCGTGGTTGTTTATGATCTGATGGCAAATGGCCTGGGCTTGGTTTTGGCTATGGGTCTTTACTTAAAAAAACATGATTAGCGTTTTTCAACTATCAGTCAGTCTTGGTGGACAAAATATTCTGAATAACATCAGTTTCGTTTTACCGGATAAGCATAATATGGTTATCCTGGGTCGTAGCGGTAGCGGAAAAACCGTGTTGATAAAGACTTTGCTTGGAATTTATACCCCAGATAGCGGTGAGGTGATCATAGATGGAACAGATGTTCATTCCTCCCTGGCAGAAGATCGCAAGGAACTAAAAAAACGTTTCGCCATGGTGTTTCAAAACGCTGCTTTGCTTGATTCGTTTACAGTGAAGCAAAATGTAGCACTGCCACTTTATGAACGTGGCCAAACCGATAGCGAAGCCATTCGTGATAAAGTAATAGCCTGCTTAAAAACAGTGGGATTGGAACACACCTTAGAGCTATATCCCGCCCAACTGAGCGGAGGAATGCGCAAACGCATTGGAATAGCCCGAGCCTTGGTTTATGATCCGGATTATATTGTATTTGACGAACCTGTTTCTGGTCTTGATCCCATTACTTCAAGTGAAATAATTTATTACATTTCTCAGATAGCTTCCATGGAAAAGGCGACATTAATCACTATCACGCACGAAATCCGCAATCTGGAGCAGATATGCAACCAATTGCTGTTTCTGGATAATGGCAACCTGCTGTTCTATGGTAGTTTAGCAGAGCTTGGAGCTACTTCCAATAGTTTTATAAAAAAATACATGTCATGACACTATATAATGAAAACAAACTGCTGCAGCTTGCCTTTTTAACTGCCCTTGCAGCATCAATCCATATAATAGAAAGCCTGATAATGCGGATGATGCCGCTTCCATTTTTACGCATTGGCCTATCCAACGTGGTGGTTCTGTATTTGATTTATAAAAACCGAAGTTGGGAAGCTATTGTTGTAAACATCAGCAAGTCCATTCTGGGTGGGCTTGCGACCTTTACCTTGCTTACGCCTGCCACATTGCTATCGTTGACAGGAGGCTTAGGCGCAATTTTTGTCATGCTGCTCTTCCGCTGGTTAAATTTGGGATTTAGCATTTATGGAATCAGTATCTGTGGAGCTATATCACATAATCTCATTCAGTTAACTCTTGTTTATCTACTGCTAATCAAGAGCAGCAGTGTTTTTGTATTGACACCATTACTACTTTCAATTGCATTGCTTAGCGGAAGCTTGATTGCATACGTAACCCTTTATGTAGATACAAAATTCAAACTTTCGGTTTTATGGGAAAAATGAAAAAATATAAACGCGATAATATTAACAAGATAGCCCAATGGACAGGCATTGCCTTCTGCGTCCTTGTAGGAATTTTCTTTGGGGCAATGTGGTTTTATAGGGACAGTTTGCCCCCCACCAGTGAATTGCGCAATTTTACGCTGCGCTCTGGCTCGGAAGTTTACGACCGGCATGGCAAAATGGTGTATTTGTTTGCCTTTGAAAAGCGTAAACTGGTCAGCTTGAAAGAGCTTCCCCCCTATTTGATTGATGCACTTTTAATAACGGAAGACAAGCATTTCTATCACCATTTTGGTATTGATGTCATTGGCAATATCCGAGCCATTGTAATTGATGTGGTAAGAATGGATTTTTCTCAAGGTGCCAGCACCATAACTCAGCAAATGGCCAGAAACATGTTTTTAACCCTGGATAAACAGGTTTCCCGCAAAATGAAGGAGATTATTCTGGCTTTGCGAATCGAAAGAGAGTTTACCAAAGACGAAATTCTGGAGATTTACTTTAATAAAATCTTCTGGGGCGGCCAATTACACGGAGTGGAAACTGCCGCATTATACTATTTTGGCAAGCATGCGCGAGAGCTTACCCTGGCAGAATCTGCCAGCTTGATTGGCATGATTCAAAGACCAAACTACTATAATCCCATCAAACACCCTGATAGACTGATTGAGCGGCGGAATATGATCCTCACCCGCATGCACAAAGCCCACAAAATATCCGATGACGCTTTTGAAGAAGCCCTTGAAGCTCCCATAGCCAGTGGTCGCAGTTCTATGAGGCAATATGCATCAGATTATTTTATTGAGCATATTAGAACCTATCTGGAACGAAAGTATGGTACCGAAAGACTTTTTGAAGGTGGTCTGCGTATTTATACAACCCTGGATCAGGAAGTTTCCTCCTATGCAGATTCTGTTTTGAATAACTACCTTACCAATATTGAAAAAGGTTATTCCAGCGGAATGCGATACAGCAACGTTAGCCCAAACAGTGTGGACATAAATACACGCTACCTTCAGGGAGGTTTGGTGCTGATGGAAAATAGCACAGGGCAAGTTCTGGCCATGATTGGTGGCCGTAATTTTGAGCATAGCAAATTTAACCGCATGACCCAAGCTAAAAGACAACCTGGTAGTGCCATAAAGCCAGTTTATTACACTGCTGCTGTGGAAAGGGGCTACACTCCGGCTACGGTGATAAAGGATGCACCTGTTAGCCTGAAAGGTGGAGATGGAAAAGCCTGGACCCCCCAAAACTTCAGTCGCAAATATTATGGCTACACCCGCATGCGGACTGCCATCACGCATTCCTACAACGTCTGGGCCGTAAAAACCGTTATGGATATTGGCTTGGACGCAGTAAACGATGCTTTCCGACGCTTTGGCATAAATGCCAAGGCCGCAGACCTTTCTGCTGCCTTAGGGTCTTATGAAGTTACACCCATAAACTTAATCTCGGCTTATACCACATTTCCAAACGAAGGAACGCGAACCACGCCGATTTTTATAACCAAAGTGGAAGATTTGGAGGGTAAGGTTTTAGAGCGTGGAAGCTCAAGGAAAACCAGTGTTACCAACCCCGAAGTGGCATATATTATGACCTCCTTGCTGCAATCAGTTACAACCTCCGGCACTGGTGCAGCGGCCAGAAATAACTATATGTGGCAGGTGGCAGGTAAAACCGGGACCTCCAGCGATCACCGTGATGCCTGGTTTATTGGCTATAACAAGAAGTTTACCCTGGGAATCTGGAATGGTTTCGATAATAATGCTGCCATTTCTGCCAGCGCATATTGTGCCCCCATTTGGGGGAAAATTATGACCAAAGCATTAAGAGTGGATAACAAAGGGCGTTTACCCCGCACAGATGATCCACGCTATAGTTTTACTGTGCCGGAAGGCATTGTTACGCGAACCATAAATCCCACCTCGGGATTTGTAACTTCTCGCGGAATTGAAGAAGTGTTTATTGAAAATAATGTCCCTCCTGCCATGGAAGACACTTTACGGTTCAATTTCTACCCCACACGTTGGGGCTATAGAGATGAACTGGAAATGGAATAGCAGCTTTGATACATAGTGTTCTTTATTACGCTCTATGCGTGTGTATATTCTCAGGTTTTATTACCTACATCAGCTTTTGCTATCGTTTTTGGTTAGGCTATAAAAATTACAGACCGGTAATCAGTTTTAAAAAACGGACTGTCAGCGTAGTAATTGTAGCCCGAAACGAAGCCAAAAACTTGAATGAGCTTTTTCTCTGCCTATTAAATCAGGATTACCCAAAAGACCTTTATGAAGTAATTCTGGCAGATGATGATTCAGAAGATGACACTGAAGAAGTGGTGAATAAATACTGCCAAGCAGGGCTTAACCTGATATATGTAAAATCCTTGGGGCGTGATCAGGCTTTTTCCCCAAAAAAGCAGGCAATGGAAAAAGCCATTTTACAAACCAATGGCGAGATAATTCTTACCACCGATGCAGATTGCCTTGTCCCTATCACCTGGATAAGCTCTATGGTTTCATTATTTACCGATGATGTATCTATGGTGGCGGGTTATAGCCGCACTCTTTTACCCAGTTGGGAAAAGGCAAAAATATTACACAAGTATGAGCATTTGGATTTTGCCTTCACCTACATGGCATTAGGAGGAGGCTACACACTGGGTAAAAGCTGGGCCTGCATCGGCCAAAATCTCGGCTATTCCAAAAAAGCTTTTATGGATGTAGGAGGATTCGATAAAATCCGCCATCTGATCTCTGGAGATGACGTAAACCTGATGCAATTGATGCGCTGCCAGGGGCACAAGATAATCTTTAATTTTCTGCCTGCAAGCTTTGTCTATACTCATCCGGTAAAATCGTGGAAACATCTTGTTAATCAGCGTAGTCGCTGGGCATCGAACATGAAATACCAGTTAAAATTCAATCCCGAGTTCTTTTTTATTCTGCTTTCGATGGCTTTCATGTATTGGGGCGGAATTTTAATGATGTTCTTTAATTTTTACCTGGGATTGTTTATTTTCGCTTTTCGCATTCTCATCGAGAACATCACTTTCGGCTTCTCTCGAAAAACCTTTGGCATCAGCAGTAAAATGATGCATTTCTACCCCATTTGGCTGGTAATTCAAACCTTTTTTTTGGTTTTTACCATGGTTTTAGGACAATTCAACATTTTTGTGTGGCATGGTAAACGCCCCTATAAAAGGAATAATGGACATGCAACTAATAATCTTTGATGATCAGTTCCGTTCAAACTTCTTCCCGCTAACTCTAAATCGCTCCACATCCAGTTTACGGTGTGGAATTCTCAAGCTGCGCCAGCGTTTGGAAAGCTTGTTCGCAGGTTTGGATGATTTTATTGTTCAAATTGATCCCCTACTTGTCCCTTTATACCACGAGCGTCATGAAGAATGGCTGATAAACACTACCCCAAGAAGCGAGAAGTTATATGTAAACAGCCGCTTGAAGCTGGAGGAAGAAGCAATAAAACTAATATCAAATCTCAGCTCTGAATCCGGTTTGCTTTGTTGCGGAAAGCTTGTTGCCGCAAAAACAACTACGCAGTTGGATATCAACAATCCCAAGGGAATTAAACTGAGTGAAAGCTCTATCCAGCTCTATACATGTTTGTCCGACCTGATTCATGACAACAGCAGAATGATAGAATGGGATTTCCAGCATTTCTTTTATGAAAAGGACAATTTTTTCGAAACTGAGCCTGGAGTAACAGTTTTGCACCCCTATAATGTCTGGATTGCAGAAGAAGTAACTCTTTCTCCGGGTGTGGTTCTTGATGCCTCAACGGGGCCGATAGTATTGGATAGGGGGGCCAGGGTTATGGCTAATGCGGTGTTATGCGGTCCTCTTTATCTGGGCAAAAATTGCGTGGTAAAGATAGGTGCAAAACTGTATGGGGGATCATCCTTCGGAGCAGTATGCAAAGTAGGTGGAGAAATTGAAGGCAGCATCTTTCAAGCCTATTCCAATAAGCAGCACGATGGCTTTTTGGGGCACAGCTATATTGGTGAATGGGTAAACATTGGCGCAGATACAAATAATAGCGACCTAAAAAACACTTACAAAAACGTATCCTACTATTCATACACAACGCAGTCTAAACAAGATTCCGGAACACAATTTCTGGGATGCGTAATTGGTGATCACAGCAAAACAGGCATAAATTGCAGCATTAATACCGGCGCGGTAATTGGCCTTGGCTGCAATCTTTGGGGTAGGGCTTTGATAAACGATTTCATGCCGGACTTTTCCTGGGGTGAAGCAGATAGCCTTTCGCCATACCGGTTAGAGGCTTTTTATCAGACGGCAGCAATTGTAAAGCAGCGTCGTAATCTGAGCCTTACACCTATAGAGCAACAATTGTATTTACACATAAATAAACTTGGAGACTAAATGCATGATTACATAGAAGTGGAGTTTCGCTCCGGACGGCTAGGTTACTACCAAAGCAATCCAGCCATTTCCATCCAGCCTGAAGACCTGATAATAGTAGAAGTAGAACGTGGAGACGATATTGCCCAAGTGGTTCACATGAGTGTAAGCGACGAAGATTTGGATTCACAGGCTACGGGAGTTGGTTCTTACAATATCCTTCGCATAGCTGGTGAAGAGGATATGGAAAAGCTGAAGAATATCAGCCTGGAAGAAGAGAAAGCTGCCAATACATTCCAAATGATTTTAGAACGCTATCCCTTTGAAATGAAGCTGATTGAAACAGTTTACCAATTCGATGGCAACAAACTGACCTTCTTTTTCACCGCCGAAGGCCGGATAGATTTTCGCACTTTTGTGCGTGAATTAGCCACAGTATTTAAAACCCGCATAGAACTGCACCAAACTACCGGGCGTGATGAAGCCCGCCGACTGGGTGGCTTTGGAATGTGCGGAAACCAATACTGTTGTGGCAGCTTTTTAAAGCACTTCAATCAGGTAACCATCAAAATGGCCAAAGACCAAAACTTAGCGGGAAACCTGTCCAAAATCTCCGGCCCCTGTGGTCGCTTGCTTTGTTGCCTGAATTTTGAAGAAGACTTTTATGTGGAAGAAGCCAAAGACTTTCCCGTAATAGGAACCTGCGTGCTTTACAAAGATATGCGAATGATGGTGCTGCGCATAGATGTGCTTTCCAAACACATCTTTTTGTCCAATGAAGATAGTGCAATGCAAGACCTGGACCTGGAGCAATTTTCCAAGCTGGAAGTAATCAGCATTCCTGAGCTGGAACCATGCTAACCAATCTGTTTTCATTACTACCAGTTGAATTGGAGCAAGGACCACTTCAAAGCTTTCCCAAGTATCGCACTCAGCAGCTTTTAGCCTGGATGTATAAGGCCTTCGAAAACGATCTTAAGAAAATGACTAATCTGCCGGCAGACCTAAAGACATTAATCTCAAGCACATACAGCCTGGATTTGCCACATATAGAGTCTCATCGCAAGTCTGCTGATGGTGCAATCAAATACTTGCTCAAACTAAGCGATGGTGCCCTGATTGAATGCGTATTGATTCCAGAGCGAAAGAAAAACACTCTGTGCATTTCCACCCAAGTTGGCTGCGCCAGGGGATGTGGTTTTTGTTCCACAGCCAGAATGAAATTAGTCCGCAATCTGGAAACCCATGAAATAGTTGGCCAGATTATCATTGCAGCCAAAGAATTGGCAAGAGTGGAGTCCTTTCAGCCAGCAAGTGTGGAGTCCTTTCAGCCAGCAAGTGTGGAGTCGTTTCAGCCTCTCCCAAACTCAAACCTATCTCCCAATTCCAAGGCTGAAAGGACTACACACAACCCGCCGTTTGTAGTCCATTCCGCAGCAAAAAACGATACTTATTCAAACCAACCCAGGGCGGAATCGACTCCAAACTTACACCCTACCCCTCGCATTACCAATCTTGTCTTCATGGGTATGGGTGAGCCATTTGACAATCAGGACAATGTATTTAAAACATTGCAAATAATCCAAAGTGATGGTAGCCTGGCATTCAGCCCACGCCGCACAACTATTTCCACCTGTGGCATAGTGCCCGGAATAATTGCCATGGCAGATAGTGGCATCAAAGCCAAACTTGCCATATCACTTAATTCAGCCATTGATGAAAAGCGTAATACCCTGATGCCGATCAACAAACGCTATCCGCTATCTCAGCTAAAACAAGCATTGTTGTATTACCTGCGGATTAGCAAATTTAGAGTAACGGTTGAATACATCCTTATTCCAGGGATTAATATGGATGCAGAGGACATCAAAGCTCTCCGCAAGTTTGTGGGCGATATATCCTGCAAGGTGAATTTTATCCCTTTCAATCCCGGCCGAAACGCAACGTTTCAAGCACCAACAACTGAGCAGATAGAAAGTTTTATGCACAAAGCCCAAAGCCTACCTCAGGCCGTTACTTTGCGCAAAAGCCGCGGTGCCGATATTCTGGGTGCCTGCGGTCAACTGGTTATCAACAAAGCCATTGGAGATGAATTATGCAACATATAGCCGATCTTGCGATCAAACTCTTTGGAAACGCCAAACCCTGCCTCTGCGGCGGAGCACATCAGGTATGTCTGAATTGCGAAGTTTGCCGTGCCAAATTTCCCGATCAGCTTTACAATCCTAAGCAGTCAATTGCCTCTATCATTGATGCCACAGTGCTAAAAGCCACCACCACCAATACCGAGGTATCAGCCCTATGCAGGGTGGCCAATGAGCATAAAACCGCCTCGGTGTGCATCAATTCGCAATTTATTCCCCTGGTTAAATCCATCTTACACAAAGGCATAAAAAGCTGCACCGTCATCAATTTCCCCCTGGGCTCAGCTTCACCCCAAGCCATTGCTGCCGAAGCACAAGCCTGTCTGGAGGCAGGTGTGGACGAAGTGGATATGGTGCAAAACCTTAGTGCTCTGCTTAGTGAGGATATGGATGCAGCTTTCGCAAGCATAAACCTTACTGCCAAGCTGTGTCGGCAGCATAAAGCCCTGTTAAAAGTAATTCTGGAAACCTGCTACCTTAGCGAGGAACAAATCATCATCAGCTGCCTGATTGCCAAAAAAGCCGGCGCAGACTTCGTAAAAACCTCCACCGGATTTGGCACCGATGGTGCTACGGCAGCAAATATAGCCCTCATGCGCTCCGTGGTTGGTTCCAAACTAGGCGTAAAAGCCTCGGGTGGCATTCGCACCCGTGAACAAGCTTTGGCCATGATTGCTGCTGGAGCAAACCGGATTGGTGCCTCCAGCGTTACTTCTTTGCTGTAATGTATTTAAATCATCACCTCTTAGCAAGCAGGATTTATTCACCAGGTGTGGAATCGTTTCAGCCATTCCCCATGAGATATCCGACACCCAATTATGCGGCTGAAAGGACAACACAGTCCTCCGCTATACTTTACAATAATTAATCTTAGGGGACAAACCATGAAACTGCTCATCGCCGGTTACAACATCGATAAAAGCCTGATTGACAGCCTAAATAACCCTACTGCCACTCCGGAAGTGATTTCAGCAGCCTATGCCCGCATCAGCCGCAGCACAAAAAGCGTGGATGAACTGCGCAAAGAAGCCCTTAGCCAGGTGGACAAAGCCAGAGGCTCCAACACCAACATCATCTTCGAAATGGGGCACAGCTCCGTAGCCGAACATGCGGTGTTCAATCTGGATGTTATTGGCATTTCACGTGTGCTTACCGAATTAATCCAGCGTAGCAGGATAGCTTCCTTCACCGAGAAATCCCAACGTTATGTAACCTTTGGCAAAGACTACGTTGTCCCCGACGAACTAAACAACCGTCCCAAGCTGAAGAAAGCCTATAATGACCTGATGAATGCTCTTTTCGCAGAATACGAGCTTAGCTACACAGAAATAGACAATCTCTACCAGCGAACCCAGCCTCAGCTGAAGCCACGCGAGCGAGAAGCTTTGGCCAAAGAAGACGCCCGTTATATTTTGCCTCTATCCACAAAAACTCAGATGGGCATCACCATCAACGCCCGCAGCCTGGAAAACCTTTTGCGTCGCCTGGCCAAAAGCCCTTTGAAAGAAGCTGCAGAGCTGAAGGAACTCATTTACTCCCAGGTTTCTGCCATAGCTCCTTCCCTGATTCGCTATACAGAAGACGATGGCTATTCCGGCTTGATAGACTTGGAAAAGGTCGGTTTCACCGGTTTTCTGCAACAAGAACTGCCCTGGGTGGCAGAACTGGATCTGGAAAACAAGCTAAAAGTGCTTTCAACTCCCTCCAATACAGACGATAGCGTTCTCAGTGCCATCATTTATCAACAGGGAGAGCTTTCCTGGACGGAAACCAAGGAAACCGTTGCCCGTCTGCCGCGTTTAATCAAACAACAGCTTTGGACACAAGTATTTACAAACCTAAAATCCTGGCACAAAGTGCCCCGTGCCTTCGAAACCATAGATTTCAGTTTTGAGCTTTCCATGAGCGAAAGCTGCTGGGCACAGTTTAAACGCCACCGTTATTGCACTTTACTCCGTAAAGGTGGCAACGCTGCCATAGCCAAAATCCCCCCGGTTATTCACACCATAAAAAGAACCGAACCCTGGTTAGAGCTTACCAAAACGGCCATCCGCTATGGCAGTTCCCTATCCCCAAAGCTTAGCTATCTTGCACCATATTTCCGCACCAACGCTTCCACTATGACCGTTTTCGCCAAAATGAATCTGCGCGAAATCTATCATTTTATCCGGCTGCGTAGCGACGCTCATGCCCAATGGGAAATCCGAGAGTTATCAAACCTGATGCTTGCCCAGATCAAGAAAAACGCTCCCAACGCTGCCGGTTATCTGTGCGGAAAAAGCGATTTCTAATCCATCTGACAAGCTTATCCCATGCTATTCTATCCAGCACCAAAGCTATTGAGATATATGCAGATATTGGACACAGGTGCCAGCTAACATATTATCTTGCTTTGCTATAAACGCATCTGCGCTATTCGATTGTTTTGTTTATTTCCATAATCGCCATCAGCGTTTACTCAGTGGGTTCATTACCACAAGGGCAAGAAGGCTCGTTTGCGACTGAGTAACGATCCCCTATATTGTCCTTAGAGGCTTTATTGATGAATGATACATTAAAGGTTTTGATTGTAGATGCAGGAACGGGATTTTACCGGATGCAGAGCTATCCGTTGGGAGCTTTTTTTGGACCTGTGGATTTGGGTTTGCCTCTGGCAGGTAAATACAACTAATCTTTCCTACACCTAAGTGCTTGGAAAATGGACTGTATCTTTGCAGGGAACTGCGCGTATATCATTATGCAGCTTTGCGATACCCTTTTAGAGCAGATATAGATTTATCCATCTCTTCTATTTCATCCTCGTACCAGTGCCTGTTCATGAACTGCCTCAGGACAGAGTCATAGTCATTCAGACTCAAGTTTGACAGCACGATTTCATAAGATTTAGTAAGACAAGTATATACAACTCGGAAAAAAGTTGTTGGCACAACAAAACTGCTTTGGGGTGTTTGGAACAGAGTTAGATAATTATTGCTTTGGGGATGGCAACTCCGGTCGAAGCGAATACCTTGCCAGTGCATCCACTCACATTGGTTCTAATCCGGAATTGTTTCACATCGTTAGTTACATCAATGTAAGCCAATGAGTTCGAATGGATTACCGACAGAAATGGCTTATATCAATGGAAATTATACTCCAGGATACAAGTTTGTTTATATGCATACCAGTCAGGTGGAGGTCGAGGATATTCTGGTGCCGGAAACAAGCTCTGTTTCGTTTTTATATAACGCCTATCCCAATCCCTTCCGCAGTGGTGAATCTGTCAGCATTAAAACAGTTATCGCAGCGCGGGAAACAGGAAGCCTAACAATATTTAATCTGCGAGGACAATGCCTGGCCAAATTTGAACTTGTTTCAGGGATACAGCAAACCACTTTTAGCAGTAAGGACCTTCCCTCCGGTGTTTATCTCTATCAACTCCGCACGAATAAAGCTACCGAAACGAAAAAATTAATTTTGCTCAAATAGCATCCTTCCTTGCCCGAAAGCGTTAATTAAGGGTAGATTAACACTTGATTAACGCCTTGAAGCAGGAAAAAAAGGGTTGCATGAAATTTGGGTTTAGGTTATTATGTAGTTAATGGTAAATATACCAGCAAAAATTACTATAGGAGAATACCATGAACAGGCAATTGCGACTACTTTCCATCCTATTAACCGCCCTCATGTTAGTTTTCACCTTGTCGTGCAAAGACGACGATGATGACAACCCAACTCCCCCCACAGCCCCCAATTTTGAAATGTGGTTCTCAAGTATCTGGAATCAACAATTCACTTTGTGGCTGGATATTAGCTATGTGGTGGATAAAGAAACTCCTGCATATTGCTACGTGAACTTGTCATCCAAAGGAGAAAACACAAACATCACTCTGAAACTGAATAATGAACCAGTGGAACTGGATGATGTTACCTATTTCAGTGCCGGCAATTTGTATTATGCGGAGATCGGCCCCATAGACGTTTCGGCACCAATTAGTTATGATATCTTTGATGGCACCACCCATTATACCGGAATAGCCACTGTTCCGCAACAGCTTATAGGCACTTTCCCCACCCTGGATCCTTTGCAAAATTACACTTATTCATGGGTTTATACGCCGGACAACAGCATCAACCCAAATTTCCATGTGGTGAATATATCTTTATACGATATGAATAGCAGTGCTGATGTCACCATTCGTAAGCAAATTGATGGAACTCTGCGGCAATATACTGTGGATAAATCTATGTGGGACGGTTGGAATCTGGCTCCGTATTACGATATATATGTGGATGCCTACACCTATGCTTATAAAAACGATAACAAAGTGCTTACCGTTGGTTACACTTATGATGGCGACTACGTTTGGAAAAACGGCGTGGGGGAGACTCATAAGCTGAGCAACAACCTTGGTAAAGCCCTGTATTATATAGATCAGGATATTAAAAAGTAAGCTGAAATAGAGCAAAAAATCAAGCCCGGCAGGTATCTCACTTACTTTGCCCGTAATAGATAAACCGTGTGTAGCTGTTTTGCATTGGGCTTGATCATAAATAAAAGTAACATAGAAAAAATGCCGTTCCAGCCAGTTATGAGCTTTGGGCAATGGAGCCTGATGGGATGACGGTTTGCGATCAGGATAAGGAAGAAATCGGGCTGAATATATTTACCGATCCGCTATATCAGCCCTTTGAATCGCGGGTAACTTTGAGCAAGCAAATCTCGGCGGAACCAAGCGGCACAGGCGAATATAGTTTCAAAGCCACAGGTAGTGAAACTGTGGTTACTAAAAAGGCTTCCTGGGATACCATCAGTCTTCATGGCAGAACGTGGAGAGTTATCCTGGTTAACAAAGTATAGCTTGTTATTCTGAATTATGCAATTGGCTCTTCTATAGTATGGAGAGCCAATTTTTTTAGGCGTGAGACAATTGCCTAAGTAGATCTGGAGTCATTGCCACTTCCACACTTGGAATGGATGGGTCGTGTGTAGTCCTTTAAGCCTTGAAATTGGGAGATAACTATGGTGCGGCAAGGGCTTAAACGACTCCACACTCAGAGAAACGGGTTTCATTTTTTCACCTTTCCACCTTTCCACCTTCCTATCTTTCCACCTTTTCACCTTTCTCTTGACACTATCCCCCCATGTAAAATTCTGGTTCACTGTATAAAAATCGAACAAGGAGAAAGTGATGAAGACCCTTACCCCGAGTCCTTCCGATATAACCCAAGCGTGGTTTGTCGTAGATGCTACGGGTATCCCCTTGGGCCGGTTGTCCACCAAAGTCGCTTCCATTTTACGTGGAAAGCATAAGCCATATTTTGTGCCGAACATTGATACGGGTGATTACGTTGTAATCATTAATGCGGAGAAAATTCGCATTACCGGATTAAAGTCGCTGCAAAAGGTTTACAAAACCTTTAGTGGATACCCGAGTGGCCAAAAGGAAATACCCTATGCAAAAGTTATGGAAGAGCATCCGGAGCGGATTATCGAGCACGCCGTAAAAGGCATGCTACCGAAAAATACGCTGGGACGCGCAATGTTTAAGAAACTGAAAGTTTACACCGGAACCGAGCATCCTCACACAGCTCAGATGCCGGTGGTGCTTGAGATTTAGGAGGAAAAGGCATGCAAAATTTTGATGCCGTTGGAAGAAGAAAAAATGCCGTGGCCCGCGTTCGTTTAACACCCGGAACCGGAAAACGCATTATCAACAAGGTGCAGATGAAGAAATACCTGCAACGTGAAACCTTGGAAATGGTGGTGGAACAGCCTTTGCAAACTGCTGGCCTATCCGAGAATTTTGACGTTTATGTAAACGTTTGCGGTGGTGGACTTAGCGGTCAGGCCGGAGCAATTCGTCATGGTATCACACGTGCCTTGGTTGAATACGATGAAAAGTTGAAACCCATGCTCAAAGCCCGTGGATTTGTTACTCGCGATCCCCGTATGGTGGAACGTAAGAAATCCGGACGCCCGAAAGCCAGGAAGAGATTCCAGTTCTCCAAGCGTTAATCCAAATGGGTTTTGGGGGGATATCTTTCCCCCCGGACAGCAGATGAAAAAGTGTTATCTAACCCGGTGGAAACACCAAAATAAGCTTCCGGAACGCTTGCAAGGCGGTGAGGAGAAATTCTCCTCTGAATTGCTTACACCGTCCGGAAGACACTAAACCGTATATTAGGAGAAGATAATGTCCGTAGTTTCCATGAAACAATTGCTCGAAGCCGGTGTCCATTTTGGACATCAGACCTTCAAGTGGAATCCCAAAATGAAGAAATATATCTTCATCAAACGCAATGGGATTCATATCATCGACCTGAAGCAAACGGTCGATGCCATCAACGAAGCCTATCAGTATGTGAAAGAAGTGGCTTCAAAAGGCGAATATATCCTTTTCGTTGGCACCAAAAAACAAGCCCAGGTAGCCATTAAAGAAGCAGCCGAAAAAGCCGGTGTGTTCTATGTGAACCAACGCTGGTATGGTGGTATGCTTACCAATATGTCCACCATCCGTCAAAGCATCGAAAAGATGAAGTATTACGAAGAAATTGTAAACGACGGCACCATTAGCAACTACACCAAGCTGGAACAGCTAAAAATGAAACGCATGCACGACAAGATAGAATTCTCGCTTGGCGGCATTCGTGATATGGATGCAGTTCCCGGTTGCGTAGTTGTAATTGATACCGAGCACGAAGATATTGCTGTGCACGAAGCCCGCATCCTTAATATCCCAATCGTGGCTATGGTAGATACCAATTGCGATCCCGATTTGGTGGATTATGTAATTCCCAGTAACGATGACGCCACCCGCGCCATCCACCTGATCTCCGATATTATGGCCAACGCCGTTATCGAAGGCAGAGGAATTGCAAACGAAGGCCATAGCACCGAAACCACTGCCACAGAGGAAACTGAAGCCCCCGAAGCCGAACTTGCCGCTGCTGCAGAAGAAAAACCAGAATTTGAAGTCCCCGAACTAATCGGGGAGTAATATACCAAAATAATCTTGGGTGGGGAGCTGTAGCTGCCCCACCTCTTAATTACCTAAAAGACAAAGGAGTTCAAAATGGCAGAGATTACCGCGACCATGGTAAAAGAGCTGCGTGAGAGAACCGGCGTAGGCATGATGGAGTGCCGTAAAGCGTTGGTAGAGAAAGATGGCAACGTTGACGAGGCCATAAAATACCTGCGTGAGCGCGGAATAAGCAAAGCTGAAGGCAAAGCCCTGCGCGAGACCAAAGAAGGTGTAATTCATTCCTACATACATTTTAACAAGAAAATCGGCGTCCTGCTGGAGCTGAATTGTGAAAGCGATTTTGTAGCCCGCACCGCAGAATTTGAAGCTATTGCAGACGAAATTGCCCTGCAAATTGCAGCCACAAATCCTTTGGCAGTTAGCGCAGAGCAGATTGATCCGGCAGTTATTGAGCGTGAAAAAGAAATTGCCTATAACAAAGCTGTGTTGGATGGTAAAAAGCCCGAAATAGTCGAAAAGATTGTGGAAGGCAACATCAAGAAATTCTGTAGCGAGCATTCTTTGCTGGAGCAAGAACTAATCGGCGACAGCACACGCACTGTGAAAGACCTTGTTACCAATGCCATAGCAACCACGGGTGAAAACATTCAGATAGCCCGCTTTGTTCGTTTTGCATTGGGTGGAGAATAAGCCGAAGATATTAAGGTTACGTGGATAAACCTAACCGGGGAGCCAAGTGATGAATTATAAAAGCGAAAATGTGCATCGCATTCTATTAAAGCTATCCGGTGAAGTTTTAGCTGGAGATCAAGGTTTTGGTTACAACGACGCCAGAATTGACCAGCTAACTGACGAACTTATTGCCGTAAAAGAGCTTGGCTATAGCATAGCAGTCGTTTTGGGTGGTGGCAACATCTTTCGTGGAGGTTCATGGAAAAACCAGGAACTGAATCGCGTGGTGTTGGATAGCATCGGTATGATGGCCACCATCCAAAATGCGCTTTATGTGGCGGAAATACTTGCTTCAAAGGGGCATACTACGGAAGTATTATCTTCTTTGGCGGTAGAAAAAGTGGCGAGCCGCTACACTCCCCAATTAGCAGTGGCTGCTTTGGAAGCCGGAAAAATCTGCTTTCTCAGCGGAGGAACCGGTAATCCCTATTTCACCACAGATACCGCAGCAGTTTTACGGGCTATTGAGCTTAAAGCAGACGTTGTGCTGAAGGCGACAAAAGTGGATGGCTTGTATAGTGCCGATCCCAATAAAGACCCCAAGGCAAAGTTCATCAGCAGTGCTAGCTTTCAGGAATGTCTGGAAGCGCGTTTGGGCGTGATGGATTTAACAGCATTTTCTTTGGCGGCAGACAACAGTATGCCTATCAAGATTTTCAACATTGGCAAGCCTGGTTCGCTTTGCGAAGCTATAACCACGCAAAACGCCGGAACCTACATTCATCCCTGAAGCCGACAATAATCCCCACCTCAAGAAGGATAAAATGGACGACCTGAAAACTACTACAAAAGATAAGATGCAAAAGAGCATGGACTCTTTGCTGCACCAATATTCCAAGATTCGCACCGGACGTGCAAGTGCCTCTATTTTAGATGATGTTCGCATCAACTATTATGGCCAGCCCACTCCGGTAAAGCAACTTTGCAATATCTCCATTCCCGAAGCCAGAACTATCATAGTTCAGCCTTGGGACAAAACTACCCTGGCAGACATTGAAAAAGCAATTCTTGCTGCCAACATCGGCATTACACCCGAAAACGATGGCAACGTTATCCGTCTGCCCTTTCAGCCTTTAACCGAAGATAAACGCAAAAACATAGTAAAATCCATTAAGAAACTGGGTGAAGACGCCCGCGTTGCCATTCGAAACATTCGCCGCGATGCCAATGAACTTGGCAAAAAGATGAAGAAAGACAGCGAAATCGGCGAAGACGAAGAAAAGAAACTGCTGAAAGAACTGCAGGATATCACCGACGAATGGATTAAAAAGATAGACGAAAGCGAAAAAGCTAAAGAAAAAGAGATAATGGAAGTTTAGGGTGAGAGTTTCATAGTGAGAGTTTCACAGTGAGAGCAGGATAAGTGACAATTTAGGTGGGTTTAGAACCTGCCTTTTTTGCTTATATTTTTCCATTCCCGTCTCCCTTTCCAATATGAGAATCGGGGGCATACCGCAGTATATCATACATAGAGTGATTTGCCTGCTACCAAGGTCTCCTTTACAGAAAATTCACTACCAAAAAAGATGAGCTGAGAAAGGGTTTGTTCACCAAGCTCAAAGCCATCCGGGGCTTGCATGAAAACAATATCTGCTTCTTTGCCGGCTTCCAGGGAACCAAGCTTATCTTCCATCCCGAGCAGCCTGGCAGATCCCAATGTGATGTGATACAAAGCCTTAGCTGGTAAAACAGGATATTGGCTCTGGCGGAAATTCATCATTTTGGCATGATGCAGCATGTTTAATACGGTTCCTGCTCCAACATCGCTTCCCAAAGCATAATCTATACCTGCCGCTTCTATGCGTTCCAAAGGGAATTCTCCGCTCTTTAAATAGAAATTGGAATCGGGACAGTGGGCAATTTTGGAGTGAGTTTCGGATAGTAAATTTAATTCCTTGTCAGTGAGGTGGATTGCGTGTCCAAAGATGCTTTTGGGGCTTAAGAGTCCCGCTTTATGATACACTTCCGTATAACTATTTTGACCAAATATCTCTTTCACCCAAGCCAATTCTGAGGTGTTTTCAGATAAGTGGGTTTGAATCCATGCCTTGTGTTTAACTGCATAAGAGCCAATCTGTTGCATAAGTTCCACGGAACAAGTAGGAGCAAAACGAGGAGTAAAGATATAATCCAGTTTATCAGTTTTAGCATGCCACTTCTCAAACAAAGCAACACTACTTTCCACAGAGTCTTTGCTACCTTGAACAAGCCCTATTGGCGCATTCATATCCATCATCGTCATCCCAATCATAGCTCGAATGCCCATCCGCTCTGCCACTTCAAAAGCAATGCTGCAAGCGGATGCATAGGGAGCAGTATAGATGACGCTCATGGTTGTCCCCACTGCCAAAGTGGCTTGGAAGAACTGCTCAGACAGTGCAATGGCATAGCTGTCTTGCTGGGAACGAGCTTCCTCCGGAAAAACATGCTGATTCAGCCAAGGCAACAAAGCAGGTTCATACAGCCCGCGCATGCGGTATTGGCTGAGGTGCACATGCAAATCTATAAAACCCGGCAGGGCAACAAATTGCGTATAGTCTTCCGGAGCTAACCCCTTGAACTGCGTTTGCGGTGTGATGGAGGTTATTTTGCTGGCTTCTATACAGATAACTTGGTTTGGCAGATATTGCGTAGCAAAGGGAGAAAGAGGATTGATTATATTCGTCAGGATGTTTCTCACGGTTTCCACCTTTTGATCTCAACAAGCTTGCTGCGTCCCAAGCCAAAATGCAATTCCGGGGCATTTTGTGAGCCTGTGCCTTTAGCACTGCTGAGTTCACGGATCAGGCTAAAAACCTTTCCCTTGGGACTTTTTAAGGTAACCACAACCCTGGTTCCAAAGGCGGGGCTATTTGGCAAGTTAGCAAAATTAGCCGGATTATCTTCCAAAACTATCGTGTCGTTTTCCCACACAGGCTTTAAATACAAAGCTTTATTGACAGTTATGGTTCTATTATGCAATATCTTAGCACCGCTTCCGCTGCCTACTACCAAATCAGGCAGGCCGTCCCGGTCCAAATCGCCCGCAGCATTGCCCCAGCCATTGTAAATTCGTGCGCCGGATAACCAAGTGATGTCTTCAAAAGTGCCATCCCCTTTGTTACGATAGAGATAGCTGCGTTCACCCTCATATACGGAAGTGATAAACAAATCCAACCGGCCGTCGTTATCAAAATCACAAAATAGCGGATCGCTGTGAAGCTCATCGTAGGTAATTCCTGATGCTTGGGTTACATCGGTAAATTGCCAATAATAAATGGTGTCCTGCTCTATAACCTGATAGGCTAAACCATCGTTGCGCAACAACATACTCGTGTCGGAAATATCCAAATAACGCGGATGAGCCAAGTTTGCCACAAACAGGTCCAGATCACCATCGTTGTCAAAATCTCCCCAGTCTGCACCAATGCTATGTCCATAATAGCCCTTTTTAAAGGTTCCCGCCAGGCCATACAACGAAGCCAGATCTACAAACAGGGTATCCAATTGCTTCCAGCAGAAATTGCGGTTCAACCGGTAGTTGCAAACATATATTTCCTGTGCTCCATCGTTGTCAAAATCAGCAGGGGCAATTCCTCTGCCTGCCTGGCCCGGATTATCGGTGTAAAGTGGATTGCGAAAGCTGGCAGAGATGCTTTTATCGGAAAAATATCCGGCTTCGTTTTTCCAAAAAAAGTCTGGATAGCCGCTACGTTCCTGCCATTTTTCGTAATTTGCCACATAGAGGCTGGGAAATCCTTTCCTGTCTGTGTCTATCCAGGCTGCTGCTTCGCTGGGAGATTTGTCGTCAATATCTCCAGCCCGCTCATTTACATTTACGAAACGTGTGTTATCCATGTTTTTCATCAGTTTATCGCCACTGCCGTCATCTGCATGGCCATAGGATACAAAATCCAGCTTGCCGTCCTTGTTGAAATCGGCAAACAACCCCCCGCTGCCAGAAACATTGCCAAGTGCTACACTATCAGTAACATCGGTAAAATTCATCTCGCCTGAGTTTTCGAGCAGGGTCGAACCAGAAAACAGGATATCCAAAAGACCATCGGAGTTATAATCAGCCAGGGCAACACGACTGTAACCCTTGCCGGTAAGCCCGGCTTGATCGCTGATATCGGTAAATGATATCCCCTTGTAGTTGCTGAGTTTGCGCATCCAGTTCATGATTGGTTGTTTAATCTTCAGCTCTTTATGAATGTTACTTATCAGTTGATAGGCATCGTCATCGTAGCGTTTGCGGGGAGCTCCCAAAACCAGGCACTTAGTCAGGAGTTTTGCCGCGGTCATTTTTGCCTTTTTGCCAGGAACCAGCAAATTGCTTTTTGCCTTCCAGAAATTTAGTTCTGCCAATTCACCCCGGTCGTTATCTGTAAAAGCAACACACTTCAATTCTTTCCAAAGCTTGCTTTGCAGGCTCTTGGATAGTTTGGACATAGGTGGAATTACTATTTCGTCGCCAAAGAAACCATTATCCCTAAGCAATTGATAATAAATCAGCTTGGCTTTGTGCATCTGAACTCTGGACATCCAATCTGAAGCCTGGTAAACATCATATAGCAAGGTTTGCGGCTGATTTATCTCTGCTTTTTCTACATATTTCATGGCCAAATCCAGCAAATCCAGGCTACCGGTGTAGTTTTTGCGTAGGGTTGGCGACATCAGATACAGGGACGAAATGTAGGCTTCCACAGGGTTTATGGTTTCAAGGGGAGGTAAACTTTGCACAATTCCTTCCCAGTCTTTTGCCGCAGATAGGTGATACAAGCTATAATACAATGCAATTTGAGTATATTGGGACTGGGGAAAGCGTGCATAAAACTCGTCGATTAATCCAATGGCCAAGCTACCATCGCGGGCTGTGCTGATTTCATCAATTTTATCCTTGGCCAAGGCTTCGATCACAGTATTGTAAGTGGCTGCATTTTTAATGGCTTCGCCCAAATCAATTGCGCTGTCCGGAAAAGCGTAGTGGCTAAAAACCTGCTTGTCCAAAGGGGTTTTCAGGTAATTCAGCATATCTTGCAGTTCCCGCGTAAACTCCAGACTGTCAATTTCGCTGGTTTGCTTTAAGAGAAACCATTGCAGGGCATCTTCCAAAGAACCACTCTCTTTGGCAAGCCGTTTATGGCACTGCATTGCCAAACCAGGCAAATCTGCACGTTGGGCATATTGCAAAATCGCATCCAGTTCTTCCTGATTACCCGTTAAAGCTTTTACCAATATGTCTTCTGGGTGCTTTTGCAAGATGTGAAACTGCTCTTTCTGGGTTAAAAACCTCAGCTCTGAGGTGCTAAGGGCAAATAAGCCCTGCACCATAATCAGCAGGAGAATCAAGTTTATCTGTTTCATTTCTATCCTTTGTTTTAACATAGTGTCAAGCTTGCTTTTAACATAGTGTCAAGCCTGCTTTTAACATAGTGTCAAGCCTGCTTTTAACATAGTGTCAAGTCTGCTTTTAACATAGTGTCAAGCCTGCTTTTAACATAGTGTCAAGCCTGCTTTGAGGTTGTCGTTCCCGCGGAGGCGGGAATCCAGCCCTTTGTTCAATTCAGCAATAACGCTGTATAATCGTTTAGTTATAAACATATTATTTGTCATCCCTACGGGATTCTGAAAGTGCTGGATTCCCGCCTCCGCGGGAACGACAGTAATAATTTGGAACGACTGTAATAATTTGGAACGAATGTAATAATTTGGAACGACAGTAATAATTTGGAACGACAGTAATAATTCGGGACGACA
>DIXL01000069.1 GCA_002428685.1 Cloacimonetes bacterium UBA6081
CATGTCAATATAAATCTTGTATTATGTCTTATCAAGCGTGCTTACGGTGTCGTTCCCGCGGAGGAAACCGTATGAAAACTGTGAGAAGGATATCCAAAAGTCCTGTAGGGACGACATTTCAGATAGCACCACGACCCCGAAACGTGCACCTGAGTCCCATAGGGACGGCATAAATTTAAGCCTAGCGTTAATAAACCAGAATGATCTAGGTCTCTGATATATCGTCCCTACAGGACTTATGCAAACATTTAAAATCACCATATCTATCTGAATAGCGTCCCTACAGGACTCAAAGCGAGTTTTAACACAGTCTCCTCCGCGGGAACGACAATGACTTTTTCAGCTTAACGATACAACAGCTAATAATAAAGTTCTTGACTGGAAAACCCTTTTTTGAGAGAGTGAATCGAATAGAAATTACCTCAGGAGTATAAGCATGAAAAAGCTGATAATTATTGCTGTAGCACTGATTTTGGTGCTTTCGGCATGTTCAAATGCACGTCAGAAACTGAGCCCACAGGGCAATGTAAATTTTAAAACCGCCAATGTTTATTACCAACAAAAGAACGTTGAACAGGCCGAAGCATACTATCTGAAGGTTCTGGAAGACAATCCCGAACATGTTGTAGCTCTGCGCAGAATGGCAGATATCAATCTGTTCAATGGCGAGCAATTTTTGGAAAGAGCCGTGGAATTCAATCAAAAGGCTTTTGATTATTATGGCAAGGCTATCGCCATTACAGAAGCCTTTCCCGAATTAACCGATCAGGAAAAGAATGACCTGCGTGATATGAAGAAACGTAAAGATGGTGCCTGGACACGTATTTATAAAGTTGCCGAAGCGCAATTGAAAGATGGCAACACCCAAGCAGCCATGACTACTTTTGAGCTTGCCAACAAGCTTAATCCCAGCCGTCCCGAACCCATGATCCAGCTAAAAAATATCTACCTGAACCAACTGAAGGACGATACCAAAGCCGAGCAAATTCTGCTGACCCTTTTAAAGGATGAACCCGATAAGCTAATCTATTTACAGGAAATGGGAGCTTTCTATTATAACAAGTCCAATTACACCGAGGCAGTAAAGTATTTTGAAAAAGCAAAACCACAGCTTCCCAGAGACGTAAATAATTTCATGAATATCTCTGCCTGCTACTATGAATTGCAAGACTATTCCAAAGCCATGGCGGCAACCCAAATGGCTATGGAAGTTGATCCGGGAAACCCGGACCTCTTGGATAATGCCCGTTCTATTGCTTCCAAGATGAATGATAAAGACCAAGCAATCTATTATCTGAAGCAGCTTCTGGATCGACGCGACAAAGAAACGGATTATGCAATACTTTTAGGATTGCTGCTGGAAAAAGAAAACTACAAGGAAATGGTTGAATATGGCGAAAAATGGTATAATTGGGACAAAACCAGCCGTTTCGCAGCAGAATACATCAAATTGGCAGCTCAAAGAACCGGCAATAAATCGCTGGAAGCCAAATACGATGCCATCATCAAAGCCATGCCATAAATCATCTAAAGACATATAATTACAATCACACCCTGTCTTTAATTGCCTTGAAGACAGGGTGTTTTGATCTCAATAACATTTATGAAACAAGTAAACCAATTTAAAGCTTATCTCTTTGCAGGATTGTCTATCGTAGCGTGGTCATCCATCAGCACGGCTTTTAAGCTTAGTTTAATTGATCTTACTCCCATTGGCTTGCTGCTGTTTTCCTCTCTTACTGCTTCGCTGTTTTTGGGCTCTATCCTGCTATTTACCAGGCCACTGCGTTTCTTTTCACAATCCATTTTTATCCGGATTGGGAAAAACCTTCGCAAGTCCATTATTCCAGCCTTGCTAAATCCTTTTTTATACTATCTTATCTTGTTTGAAGCCTATTCGCGGTTGCGGGCACAGGAAGCACAGGCTTTAAACTACACCTGGGCAATTGTTTTGGCAGTGCTTGGCATCATTATGCTGAAAGAAAAGTTTCGCAGCGTGGATTTTGTGGCTCTGCTCATCAGCTTTTTGGGAGTTTGGCTAATCTCTACTAAAGGTGCATGGACAAATCTGCGCTTTGATGATGCGTTGGGTTCTTTTTTGGCCGTTTTTACTTCCATAATCTGGGCTTTTTATTGGGTTTTAAGCCTGAAAGACAAGCGGAATGCCGTAACCAAACTCTTCTTCAATTTTCTGCTGGGTTTTTGCTTTATCGCTGCTCTGGTGATCGTTGGTAAAATCAGACTATTTACTCCCGGGGCAAACATAATGCACGGTGTTCTGGGCGGTATTTATGTTGGGATTTTTGAGATGGGGTTAACCTTTCTCCTCTGGTTCAAAGCGTTGCAATACACTTCCAGCACGGCAAAGGTATCCAACCTGATCTTTCTTACGCCGTTTATCAGTCTGCTGTTTATCAGCAAAATACTGGGCGAGAGCATTCATCCTGCCACATTCATCGGATTGGTTTTAATTGTTCTCAGCAACCTTTTACAAAAGGGAGTATTCAGCTTTTCAAAGCGGAATGCTTAGCTGCTCGCAGTCGCCCCCTGAATCCAGTTTTCCTACTCCCAAGCCCAAAAGCCGCACCTTACGCGCCGTATCCCAATTTGCCACTAAAAGCTGCTCGCCATATTTATACAGCACTTCCGGAGCATTGCACGAACCACGCATGGCACAACTGCGTGTAATGTATTCAAAATTATCGTACTTAAGCTTAAGAACCACATTTTGACCACTGATCCCTTTGGTTGCCATCCGGTTTGCTAAGCGTTCGGACAGTTTTCGCAGGACCGCAAAAAGTTCGTCCATGCTGTCCAAATCGGTATCAAACGTGCTTTCACAACTGATGCTTTTGGGTTCGAACTCGGTGATAACTTCTCGGTTATCAATGCCCCGCACCACATGGTAATAAAAGAAACCCGCCTTACCAAAGGCTTTCATCAGGTCTTTTAGTTCCCATTTGGCCAGGTCTGCCCCATTTGTAATCCCCAGTTTCTGCATTTTGGCAGCAGTTACCTTCCCAATTCCATAAAACTTACCGATAGGCAAGGCAAAAAGCACTTCCTGCGCTTTTTCAGGGGGAATTATAGCCAAGCCATCAGGTTTATTCAATTCACTGCCGATTTTTGCCAGGAATTTATTGTATGACACTCCCGCAGAACAAGTAAGCCGTGTAACACTGAAAATTTCGTCTTTAATGGCTCTGGCAATCTTTTCGGCAGATTCCTCACCTTTTTTGTTCTCAGTTACATCCAGATATGCTTCATCCAAACTCATAGGCTCCACCAGGTCTGTCCAACTGTAAAAAATATCCCTAACTTGTTGCGAAATTTCTTTATACAGCTTGAAATGCGAATGGACAAACACTGCCTGCGGACATAAATTCCAAGCCTGATAACTGCTCATTCCGCTATGAACCCCATATTTGCGCGCTTCATAGGAACAGGTGGAAACAACTCCCCGGCTATTTGGCGGTCCGCCCACAACAACGCATTTGCCCTTTAGCGAGGGATCTTCCCTAATTTCTATCGCGGCAAAATAGGCATCCATATCGATGTGAATAATCTTCTTCATGCCCAAAACCATACTATTAAAACCATCTGGGTGTCAAGCCTCACTTGCTGCCATCGCCATAGTAATGCCATATCAATCTCAATACTATTGGGAATGAATTGGCATTGATATGGGAATGGGAGCAAGGAAGCTCAATTGGAAATCAGTATTTGTACTTAGGCTCCCAATCGGGATTTTCCACAGCCAGCAGATCAAACAGATACCATAGAGCACAGAAATCATCCCCAGGGCCAAAATAGGCTTTGGCTACATGAAAGATTTTTCCGTGCTCAGCTTTGATAAAGGTAGAAACTCCCGGATAATAGGAACCGTCCGGTAACTGAAAACCAAGGTCTTTCTTTAAGGTGCTGCCATGGGTGCTGACCAGCTTAAACTGCCAATTTCTTGATGTGGCAAAGGCATCCATAATTTCCGGTTCATCCGGGGTGCTAACCGCAAAACCAGCCCTGTTTTCCAGGTGAAAATACAGCCCATTCAGGCCATCTGCCCACAAAGTGCAATAGGGACAAGATTTCCCCATATTATGCACCAAGATAAGCTCTTGCTTGCCATTAAACAAATCTGACAACCTGATTTTGCTGCCTTGGCGAGTCTTCAGCTCATAGTCTGGAACTTCAAAACGGGGCATTTGCTTTTTGAGGGTGTAAAGCTCTTGCTTTTTTGCGATTATCTCTTGCTCCAAAGCTGAGATTTTTTGTTCGAGTTCATGGTTCATGGTTATTCCCCCTTGTAATAATTGTCTTATATCATAATATTAATTCCAATTAGTAGCTTGCCAAGATCAAAAAAGATCGTGATTTGTCCAAAGAATTTGCTTGACTCCTAAAGAGCGTTATAATATATGAACACATATTCATATATTGGAGTTCTCATGAATGATGTAATTTGCCTCTGTAAAAGCATTTCACCCGATGAAATGCAGATAATAAAAGCAGAATTGCCGGATGAAAATACCAGCAACCAGATGGCAGAGTTCTTTAAGGTGTTTGGAGATGCCACTCGCCTGAAGATTTTATACTTTCTATCCAGACACGAGCTATGTGTGGCGGATTTATCACTTCTGGTTGGCATGCAGCAATCTGCTGTGTCGCATCAATTAAAAATCCTGAAACTTAACCGCTTGGTGAAATACCGCAAAGATGGAGTAACCGTGTATTACGCCTTGGATGACAACCACATAGAAAGCATTTTTGCCATTGCCAGGCAACACCTTATGGAGCAGTAAATGGTTATTGAAGAATATGATGTGCACAATCTGGACTGTGCTAATTGCAGCGCAAAAATAGAAAGCGAAATAGGTAATTTAGCCGAAGTCAGTAGCGTAAATTTAGATTTTATCAACAAACGTTTAACCGTTCAATATCACGAAATTGTAGATAAACCCTTGAAGCGATTGAATGCTATTGCAGCCAAAATTGAGCCGGGGGTTCTGCTCACCCCTCTTGGAACCAAAAGCACAGATAGCATTGAAAAACCCTGGTTTCTCAGCTTGGCGGTAGTGATTCTTGGCATTTCCTTTATCGTACCTGGCTTACCCGGCACAATTTTAGGCCTTATAGCCTATTTCACAGCAGGGCATAAAGTGCTTTGGACATCTATAAAAGAGATGCTGAACAAGCAGCTTTTTGCCGAGAATTTCCTGATGAGCATTGCCACAATCGGTGCTTTGTATTTAGGCGAATACACCGAAGCTGCTGCGGTGATGGTGCTATATGAAATCGGGCAATTTCTGGAAGCAAAGGCGGTTCATAGCAGCCGCAATTCCATCAAAGCCATGCTGTCTATAAAACCAGAAAAGATGCACCTTAAAACACCTGAGGGATTTATCGACAAAAAGGTATCGGAGGCTAACAAGAATGATACCATTCTGATTTATGCCGGTGAACGAATCCCCCTGGACGGCACAATTACCAAAGGCGAATCGAGCGTGGATACATCATCCTTAACAGGAGAAGCAGAGCCGGTTTTTGTGGAAAACGGAACCAAGGTGTTTGCAGGATTTATGAATAATTCCGGTTTGCTGGAAATGAAAGTTGACACGATTGAATCCGAAAGCATGATTGCCAGAATTATAAAGCTGATCGAAAACGCAAGTGCCCGGAAATCTCCCACCGAAAAATTTATCACCCGCTTTGCCAGATATTACACACCGATTGTGGTTTTTGCTGCTCTAATGGTGTTCGCAATTCCTACACTGCTTGGCTATGAAGCAGCGGTATGGTTCAAGCGTTCTCTGGTGTTTCTCATAGTATCATGTCCCTGTGCCTTGGTGATATCTATCCCGCTAAGTTATTATATAGGAATAGGTAAGGCAGCCAAACAAGGCATCATTTTTAAGGGCAGTGTATATCTGGATTTGCTAAACAAGGTGAAGACCCTGGTGTTTGACAAAACCGGAACTTTGACCACTGGAGATTTAAAAGTTAGCGACGAATTAGTTTCTAAAGACACTGCTCTGATAGATTTGCAGGAAAGCCTTTATCTCTGTGAATTCACCTCGTCTCACCCCTTTTCCAAAGCCGTAAAGGCAGCATACAGTTTTCAGTTTGATTCTACAAAAGTGGAAGCCATAGCGGAATACCCCGGAAAGGGAGTTTTGTTGGCTTACAACAATGACCAATACGTCTCCGGTAGCGAAACATTTCTGCGCAGTTATGGCTTTGTGCAATTTAACGATCCTGGTGCCAAAAGTGCGGTGCATGTGGCAAAAAACAACATTTACCTCGGTTGTGTATGCTTTGAAGATGAATTGAAGGCCAACCTTGGAACAAGTTTGCACGCTTTGCGGGAATTGGGTGTAAAACACTTTAGCATGCTGTCCGGAGACCGTTTACCAAAGGCTGAGATTGTAGCCAAAGAACTTGGTTTGGATAGCTTCTATGCCGAGTTGTTTCCGGAAGCAAAGCTTAATAAACTGGAAGAAATTATGAGCAAGCAATCAGGAACTGTGGCCTATTGTGGAGATGGATTGAATGACGCACCTGTTTTGGCCAGAGCAGATATTGGCATTGCCATGGGTAATATTGGAGCACAAGCTTCCATAGAAACCGCCGATGTCGTTCTGTTAAATGATAAACCGGAGCAACTACTTGCTGCGTTTACGCTTTCGCACCGCACGCAGGTTTTGGTGTGGCAGAATATCTGTCTGGCTTTGGGAATTAAAGTGATTGTGATGGCTTTGGGTCTTTCCGGAATCAGTGGATTGTGGGAAGCAATAGTTGCCGATGTAGGCGTTACTCTGCTGGTTATCTTCAATTCGCTGAGGATGATGAAAAGCAGCACTTAATGCCAAATCGAGTAGGGTGATGCTGGACA
>DIXL01000059.1 GCA_002428685.1 Cloacimonetes bacterium UBA6081
AGCTATTCCTGTCAAGAACTTTATTTTGTTGGCACAACAAAATCGGCATTTTTAGAAAACTCAGTTTCGTAAGTTACTGTTAAAGAAACATTATTTTTTCAATATTCACTTACAACTGTCAAACTTGAGTTTGATAGTAATAAAAGCCAAAGCCAGATTGATATGATTGATAGGGAAGCAGATCTCCCGATAGGCTTGTGCAACCAGGAGATTGCCACCCCAATAATACTTGCGACGGACGTTGCTTGACACGACACAATAAAGTCCGCTGTTTCCGCCAATAGCTGAAGCTGTAAAGCTATTATTCACCTTTGAACTGAGGATGGAATCGATTAAAAGCCCTCACCACCAGAAAATGAAGATAGCGTATTTCTGCAGAAGGTAAACCGCTTCCAAAATAATGCAGTCCTTCCGAGGCTTTGATAATTATCCCCTTGGAGCGATTCAATTTTGCCAGGGACATTACCCAGCCTGGAATCCGGTGAACCTCGTTTTGAGACTGATCACGATTCGTCCCGGAAAGAATGGACGGATTTCTTAAGTTCTGCTGCCACGTTTCCGGTATGCTAAAATCGAAACCCAGAACGTCCTGAGGTTTTATAAGAATAGTTTTTCGGCTAAACAGACTTCTGGTTTCGAACTCCACCCCCCTGATATTAATGCGCATAATGTAAGTATAGACCCTGGTTAGTAATAGTTTGTTCAAGACCTGAGACAAGGGTAGCAGCACAAAGAAAACTCCAAAAAATCCCCAAAAAAACAACCGAACCACAACGGGTGTTTGAGTTTGAACCATAAATCGAAAGAATCTGAGCCCAAAAATGATAAATAGCAAAGCCGGAATAAGCCCGCTAATAATGTGGATGGGATGTAGGGCTTCCCCCTTTAAGGCCAGGCTCAATTCCTCGCTGTTTTCAATAACCCGGCAGCTAAGCTGAGGAACTGGGATGGATTCCTTTGCATCATCAAACTCTGAAGCCGGTTTGGGATGGACACTCAGGAATTCAGCATGATCTGTGGTAAGATCACTGAGGGGCAGACAAAGAAACTTCATCAGCATCATTGCCTGCTCTCTGGCTGCTCCATAGGCCATGGCGTTAATTAATAACAATTCCTTTCCCTCTTGGGTGGAGCTTAAGGAAATTGGGTATTTTTCGGCAGTCTCGGAGTCCCCCGCGTCATACTTCAACAAAATGCTATCGTAATCGTTCAAGCTGTAAGATGATCCCCGCATGGGAACCAACAAGCCTCTGGCAATCCAGATGCGCTGCTGAGCGCGATCGATAGAATACCACTCCCGTCCAAAAACCAACACTGCACCTACACAAGTGAACACGATTCCCATGAATGCCAAAACAATCCAACCCCACCACTGTATTTCATTGGCGTTTGAAATGGGTATCAAATGCAGGGAGATAAGTAAAATAAAGATACCCGCCGCAAAAAAGGGAATTCCAAAAAGCGATAAGCAGCCCCCGCCTTTTTTTATTTCCAGACGGTCGGGACTAACTTGGACGAAGCTATTTTCCGGGGTTTTCATGTTTCACTCCACTTGAAAAGACCTATGCAAATTCCAATAAGGTTTAACATAGAACGACAACGGCGGGTAGTATCCCCGCCGTTGTTCATATTTTGCATAGGAATATTGTGGTATGAAATTATCTAAATCCCTGAGAGATGGCTTCACCCAGATCGAAGATAGGCAGATAGATAACCACGATGATGCTGCCAACAATGGCAGCCATAATTACGATCAGCAGAGGTTCGATTAGTGATGTTAAGCGGTCTATCACCGAATCCACCAGTTTCTCATAGAACTGTGCGGCTTTGGAAAGCAACTTATCCATATCTCCGGTTTCTTCGCCGGTGGAAATCATTTGCAACAAAGTGGGTGGAAACATTCCGGTTCTGCGGAAGGCATTCGCCACTCCATAACCTTCTTTCACCATCACCCTGGCACGGCGCACAGCACCTTCAACCACGGCATTTTGAACCACGTTTTCAGTTAGCTCCATAGTGTCCATAATCGGAACTCCGGCAGCCATAAGAATGCTGAAGGTGCGAGAGAATTTACTCATAATAGAGTTGTTTATCACATTACCAATCACAGGGATTTTCAGCTTCATAGAGTCCATCACGTATCTGCCTCTATCGGTTAGATAAAGCAAGAAGATTCCAAAAACAGAGAGAATGACAATTAGAATTGTGCTAAATACGTGGTTTACAATGTAATTACTGATATTAATCGCCATGGTAGTTGGCGCAGGAAGATCGGCATTGAAATCCGCATAAACGCCCGCAAACATTGGAATAATATAGTAGAACATCGCCCAAACCACAAAGCCAAGGAAGATTAGAATAAATACTGGATATGCCATGGCACTGGTTACCTTGCGGCGGGTATCCTCAATTTTTTCCAAATAGTCGGACAGTTCATCCAGCACAGTATGCAGCGTTCCGGAAACTTCACCAGCTTTCACCAATGATACGTATAGCGGATTGAACACACCGGGATGCTGTTCCATGGCTTCGGAAAGGGAAAATCCCTTGCGGATATCATCTGAGATTTTGCGCAGAACCTTGGCAAATTTTTTGTGTTTTTCTTCCTTCTCCAAGTCCGTAATGGCTTTTTCGATGGTCAAACCTGCCGAAAACATGGTGGAGAGCTGACGTGTGAAGAACACCAGGGTTTTCAAGCTGACGCCGGTGCGAATTTTGTAGATGGTGAGCATGATTTTGTCGAACATAGACAGTTTGCCCTTGAAAGCTCCTTCAGCAGCGGCTTTTACGCTGATAATGGTGCTGCCTTCCTTGGCAAGCTTATCTACGGCCATATCAAGGGTATCAGCCTTGATCATTCCCTCTACTCTTGCTCCCTTGGCATCTTTTACGATATAAGCGAAAGTTGGCATATCGGTTACCTTCCTAAAAACATTTATTCAACCACGGTCATCTTGATGACTTCGCGGATGGTGGTGATTCCACGTTTCATTTTTGCAATTGCGGCATCATGCAAGGTGCGCATTCCAGACTGCAGAGCAGCCTCACGCACAAGATCCTGATTGCCACCATCAAAGATAAGTTTACGAATTTCCGGAGTAACCGTTAGTAACTCAAAAATACCTTCACGGCCAGAGAACCCGGTGTTATCACAATGGACGCATCCACTACCCATTTTAAAGTTTATTGCGGCTGCTTCTTCCGGGCTTAAACCGCTATCCTTAATCTCCTGCTCGGTAGGCTTGTAGTCCTTAACGCAAAACTTACAAACTTTACGCACCAAACGTTGAGCCATCACCAAAGAAAGAGAAGAACCCACCAGATATGGTTTTATCCCGATATCTATCAGACGGGTAATGGTGGAAGGCGCATCGTTTGCATGCAGAGTAGAGAAAACCAGGTGACCGGTTAGCGAAAACTTGATGGCTATGTCCGCAGTTTCTTCGTCGCGGATTTCACCAATCAGCACAATATCTGGGTCCTGACGCAGAACAGAACGCAAGGCAGATCCAAAAGTCAAGCCGATTTGCTCTTTGGTTTCTATTTGAGTGATACCTTCCAAACGGTATTCCACAGGGTCTTCCACTGTAATGATGTTGGTTTCGGGATCTTCGATCTCTTTTAGGGCTGCGTGCAAAGATGTGGATTTTCCGCTTCCGGTGGGGCCGGAAACAATGATAATGCCATAAGGACGACGGATAATCTTTCTAAAGATATCCATATCGGACGATTCAAAACCGAGGGTTGTCAGCTTAAAACCAAATTCGCCCTTATCCAAAAGACGCATCACTACTTTTTCACCCAACACGGTTGGAGTGATGGAAACACGGACGTCCACGCTTTTCATGGAAGTTTTTAGGGAAATATGACCATCCTGTGGTAAGCGGCGTTCGGCAATATTTAGCTTACTCATCACTTTGATGATGGATATGATGCCAGGATGCATACCAATGGGCGGAGTCATAACTTCGCGCAATGCGCCATCCACACGATAACGAACCCGGGTAGTTTTGATAAGGGGCTCTACATGAATGTCTGTGGCACCGGCTTTGATGGCTTCATTGATAATTAGGTTTACCAGCTTTACCACAGGCGCATCAGCTTGCGTGGAAGCAGAGGCTATGGTAATTTCGTTTTCGTCTTCATCAACGGCTACAAAATCGAATCCACCAACTGCATCTTCCACCTGTGAAGTTGTTCTAATGCTCTTGTAGTATTTTTCTATGGTATCATGTAAAACGCTGTCGCCAATCAATTCGGGCTTGATTTTTTTGCCCAATAGTTTTTTAAGGCTGTCCAAAACAGTCAGGTTTTCAGGATCTGCCAAAGCCACCACGATGCCGTCGCCTTCTTCCCGCAGAGCAACAACTCTGTTTTCCAAGGCATAAGGCTCTGGAATCAGGCTGACAATAGCCAGGTCCAAATCCATCAGTTCTTTATCATTAACGATGCTATATCCAAGCTGCAAATGCAGACCGGCAAGCAATTCACGCTCGGTTAAATAACCCAGTTTTATAAGAGTTTCGCCCAGTTTTAGCCCAAAATTGCCCTGCTTGACAATAGCTTCTTTTACTTGGTCTTCTGTTACATAAGCCTCGTGCACAAGGACTTCCCCGAGCCGGGCAAATTGTGGATTAAAAGTCATTACATTATCCTTCTGTCTATAAGTTTGTTTCAGGCTAACGGACGGGATTATGCCCAGAGGGAATAATCGCTAATCCGTTAGCCTGTAACTATGTTTAATTATTCATTACCAGGGAGCTGTTCCACCATAGCGGAGTAGGGTAACACTTGTAGAAGTGTCCACACCTGCTTCCAGCATAGCTCCATGTATTTCTTTTACGGCTGGGACGGGTTGATCAGTATCAGGATCCGGCGGATTGGTTTCCGTTGGATGATAGGCAATTCTGCCTCTGGCCATACCGGTTATATCAGTAATAATCATCCACCATTCATTCGGCGGTAAATTGGGATCATATAATCCGTTCAGGTTTTGCACAAATCGACCCCCATCTGTACTGTAGAGCATAATGTATGCATTTTCTACAAAACAACCCTGGCCATCAGAAAGCTTAAAGTATATGTCTGCATATTCAGGAGTTGTCTGGGCAAAATCAAAGTGCAACGTTGCAGGTTGGGCTTGCATGTGGTACCTTGGCTCGTTCAAGGGTAATATAATTTCGGAATCTCCAAATATAGGGTTACCCAAAGCATCATCACCGCAATTGATGCGCATAATAATTACATCATAGGTAAGAGTTCCATCATAAGTTAGGACAGTATAAGCCACACCGGCCAGAGAATCACCATTTACACTTACATTGCCTACATAGGCTTCTGCAACAATTTGGCAATTGGGATTATTCACCAGTGAGAACCAAACAGCCGTTCCTTTGTCAACAGGGTTATTGTGGATATCTTTTACTTGCGCTCCGGCAACTACACGCCACAAGCCACCTCCCATATTGGTTCCGCTGTTAAATCCGCTGACAAAGCCAACTATTCCACCTGGGACTGGAGGACCAGCATGTATTACGATATTTGTCTTAAGGGCAAAAATGTATCTAAGCCCATCATCGCTAACCCAAGAAGCCCGGATTCGCAAAATTCCGGAATCTGTTCCGCTATTAACCGATACTTGCGCCTCACCTCCATTGGAGATCACCTCCACCGAATCTGCCTGGGCGTAGTCATTCAGGTTCGCCCCCTCAGGTGCATTTGTGTTGGCAATTTTAAAATACACTTTTTGAGGTGCATCTATCAGGTTGCCATTGATGTCCCGCAGTTTTACACGTAATATGGCAGATTGCTCACCGCCAGTATTGGCCACATTCAGATTAATCTGATCTGATTGGGTAAAACTGATGGAATATAGCTCATTTGAGGTTACGGTAAAGATCGTTTGAGCCATAAGCGTGTCGCCATTAGCAGTAGCTTTAATAGATGCTGCGCCTGCGGAGAGGCCGGGAGTAAAACGAACCCGTGCCCAGCCAAAATATTCGCCGGTCAGCTCAGTATTGGTGTTTACTATCTGGTTAGTATTCATAAATGAACCCAGATCAGTGGTAAACTTAACCGGCTGGGAGGGACAGGCATTGCTGTAAACGTCGTTCAAACCGGCATGAATCCAAATCTCATTGGGGCTACCTACGCTGCTGGTATCAGCTTCAATTAGGGCTCCGCCTACTTTTACAAACTTACGGAGGTCAATAGCTGCTGGACGACCGGGACGGATAACTATCTCTTCCTGATCCTCCGCTCCCCCGATGGCAGCCTTGATAAAGGCATTTGCGGTTCCGGGAGATGTAGTGGCATCCGTCCAGGAGCTATATCGCACACTTGCCTGTCCATTAAAGGTGGACGCAATTGCGCTGTTTCCAAGCTCGTTGCCTGCGTTATCCACAAATCTGCCCTTAGTGCAGGAGAAAGTAACCAATGTGTTATTGGGAACGGTCTCACCTGCTGTATTGGTTGGGATGGCAGTAACTGTAATAGCAGTCATCACAGTCATAGGATAGGGGCGTAACTCACTGGGCAGCCTCAAATTGACATCTGCGATCGGAGGTATGGGCTTGATTTCCACATTAACCGAAATTGTATCTTCCGACACAATTGAGTCAGCAACAGACTCATGATAATTACGGACTACCGCATTGATTGTGGCCATACCAACATCGCCATCATCCCAAAAAGTGGTTTTAGCCACGCCGGTACTATCTGTAGAGACATTGGTGAGCACGCGTCCCAGATTTGTTTTAAAGCTTACCATCTGACTCAATACACCAAATCCTTCACCATCTTTTACTTCCACACTAATGGTGGAATAAGTGATGTTGTTATCGGCATAAATTATATTTGGAGAGGCAGTAATACGGGTAAAGATACGCAATTCTGACACTGGTGGGGGGGGGGGAATTGTTGGCAATACTGGAGGTGGATTACGCTTGTCGCAGCTTGCGCTGAAACTGACAAGAATAATCATCAGCAGTGTTAGAATTGGGATTAGGGAACTAAACTTTTTCATTCTGATTCCTCTTCTTCAAACTCGATTAGAGTGCGGGTTAAGCGATCATCGAGCTTAACTTGGGGACTGTTTTCGTTCATGGAAACCAGTCTTGGGGTAATTTCAATTATCAAGTCTGTGTTTTCCACAAGCTCATAACGATGCTGGAAAACTTTTCCGATAAAGGGTAAATCACCAAGGAAGGGTAGCTTGTTGGTCTGTTGAGTAATGCTGGAATTTAGCAAACCACCCACGATTATCTTATGTTCGTTGGGAACTGTAACCGTAGAAGAAACCCGGCGTACTTTGGTGCGCGGAATATATCCGCCTACAAGCTCAGTTACCGAGCTAACTTCAGGGTTAATGTTCATAGTGATGTTACCATCTTTGTTAATCTTGGGAGTTACGGTAAGCATGATACCAACCTCAGAGCGTTCCACCTGAAGTTGATTCTCTTTATCTGTAACCACAAAAGGCACTACTTCGCCAATATGCATAGTGGCAAGCTCACCATTTAGCGCAGTAACACGTGTATCGGTTAAGAGATGAGCTGCATTGTTTTCCAGCAGCCAGTCTATGGTAATATCAAAAGCTGTCAACTGGCGGCTAAAATGACCAATGTCTTTTAAGCCATTGATGCGCTGGAAATATTGTTCATCCGGCACCACCCCGATATCGGTAGGATTGCCATGAGGCAAATAACCGGTAACATCAGAATAGTCATAGGGCAAACCGGCACCTTCCGCATTGATTGGGTCCTCTGCAAGGATTGTGGTAAGATGATCCAAACGGCTCCAGTCTATCCCAATCTTTTTTGCCTGATTAAGATGCACTTCAATAAGCCGTACCCGAATTTCTACTTGTTCCTGAATCTGATCAAGCGAAGTAACCAATTCTGCCACATCTTTAAAAGTATCTGGATTGCCATACACCATTATAGCGTTCTGACCTTCCAAAGCTGTAATTTTTACACCAGTATTTTGCAGTGCATCAGACACCTTTTTGGCATCTACATTATTAAGGTAAATTATGTCGTTGCGTTCGCCAGTTTCTTCCATAATGTTCTGTTTTAGGCCAACTATAAAAGTGTTGGGGCCAACCACACGATATGATAAACCGGCAGAACGAGCTACCAATGAAACGGCTGTTTCAATTGGAACATCTTTGATATTGATTGTTACTCTTTTTTCGTCTTTGGCATCAGTGCTTCCAGCCTGCTCAATAGACAACACAATATTGGTGTTGCTAAGGCGGGACAGGGCTTTAAACACTGAAGATAGAGTTGCATCATCAGCATTGAAGGTTACTCGTGTATCCAAGATCGGATCTCTTCTGGTTTGTGCACTCAGCATTGATATGCCAGTTAACAAAATTAGCACCAGAATCAGCGCAAATTGACGTTTTGCATTACGCATGTGTTTCATATTTACTCCCAGTATCATTATATATCTTACCAATTTCCGCTTGTGCCGGCACTGCCTCGAACTTCTTCAGCAGGTTTGGCGGGGCGGGGTGAAAGTTCGGTGGTGGAAACAACTCCATTATAGCTGTAGCGAACGCTTTTATCTTGAATATCCAAAATCTTGCGTCCTTCCACTACTTGACCAATTCGTGCTTCGTGCAGGGTTCCACGAAATTCGATATAGGCAATCTTGTTACCATATTCATCGCTTGCCGTTGTAGCCAGACGGAACGTGTTTTTAACCATATCTTCAAATTCTTTGTCTCTGTCCACTTTGTCCTTGATGATGTTACCTTGTTTTAAAGGATCACGATTTGATCCAAACACAAACATTTTGCGGTCTTGAATGGAATTCTCTATAGACTTTATTTTATTCAACAGTGTGTCGGAGACCGATTCCTTGGTGTGAATAGATTTTTCTGGAATCGAATTCCAACTGCGCTGCAAGGCTACAAGGCGCACAACCATAGCAAACAGAATAACAACGATTAGAGCTATAGCCAGGTCTTTGATAAATCTCAGTTGCATCTTAGACCTCCTTCTTCACTTTAAATATGGATAATTCTATGGTCATCCGATAGCGGTTGGGAGCCCCAGGTGCCTGGACTTCTTTGTCCGAAATCTGCGTAGGGCTGATATCCAAAGCATGAATCTTGAGTATATTATCCAAAGATTCAAGATCGGAAATGAATTGCCCAATTTGCACATAACTGGCTTCAAGCTCCAAATTGTAAGTGGTTTCTATCAAGCCGGGCAACGAAAACTTGTTGCTGTCAGAAAGCTTGTTTATCTGGATGGAGCGTTGATCTGCCAATTGGCCAATACGTGTTTTAAAGTCATTAATTTCGTCAAACCCAAAGCTGGCAGTTTTTGTAAGACTATTGTCAATAATGATGGCAAATTGAGAAAGCTGCTGATCCATAATTCGTGCACTATTCAATTGTTCCTGTGCAGTTTTAATCTTAGCATCAAGCTGCTCTATCTTAGCTTTGTTAAGCTTCACATTGTTTGCAGTGATCATAAAGAAAGCAACAGCTACCAATACCATCACCAGAACGAAGACTAAATACTTTTCTCTCATTATTGGGTCCTCCTGGTGGTAGAGGCATCTTTACTGTAACACTCTATAACAAATTCCAGTATTGCTGTGTCTTTTACAATCTGCCTGGTGATAGGACCAGATTTGATTTGCGGAAAATCGTTGCTGATTTCCGGATTGCTTTTAAGCCGGTTGATGAAAGATTGAATTAAATCCAGTTCCTTCACCTTTATATCAACTTCGGTAATCCCATTCAGAGTAAGAATTCCATTGGAAAAAGAGAACTTACGCACAGCCAGTTTGTCATCAATTTCTTGCCCCAAAGCGATCATTTTCTTAGCCCAGAAAATACGGTTGTTAAATGTCTCGGCCAAATGATCCAGATCGGCACTGGAGAGATAATCGGAACTGGTTTTGAAGCTTTCAAGCTGTTTCTGTGTTTCGGCCAAATATTTCTGGCGGTTCTCTACTCTGATTTTCACCATTCCATTCACATAAATCCAGCCTGCTGTTACTACGATAATACCAATTACAAAGAATACTATTGCAGTAATCATGGCTTTCTTTTCCTTCTCGGCCTGGATGCGTAATTCACCAAACTTGTTGAGGTTTATTTTAAAGTAAAATGCATTATTCATATCTGTTGTCCTCCCCCCTATTCCATTCTCATTGCAAGGCCGATAGCCAAAGCAAGTTGAGGATCTTTTTTATCTTGGAATTTCTCAGGCATTTCCACATTGATAAATGGCATAAATATCTCGGTGGGGATGGCAACCTTGTCCTGGATATATTCCTGCAAACCACCCAGTTTGGCGGTTCCGCCCATTAGATACAATTTTCTAAAATCACTATTACCTGCTTCTTTTACGTAAAAGCGCAGAGAACGGCGAACTTCTTCCACAATTGCATCTTCAGTGGATTTTTCCGATATGTCCAGCATACTGATGGTTTGAACATTGGCAGAAGCAGGATTGTCGTTTAGCCCGAATTCCAGTTTATGACGCTCGGCTTCGTCCCACTCCATTTGGCGCTTGCGCATAATGTCACGGGTGAAATTGTAGCCACCATAAGGAATATCACGGGCAAAGAGCTTGGAATCGGGTCCCCATATAACCATGTTACTGCGGTGCGCACCCAAGTTTAGCATCACATAAACACCTTCTTCGGCAAAAGCATTTAGCGCAAAGCTATTGGCAATGGCCAAAGAATCAATATCCACGATGTTGGGACTTAAGCCAGCACTCATCAGGATATTGGTATGTTCATTCAGCAGGTCTTTGGATGTGGCAGCCAGCAGAATGTTCATGTTATTGGTTTTTTCTTCCACGCTAAGCACCTGATAATCCAGTACCATATCAGTTCCGCTGATGGGAATGTGTTTCTTGGCTTCAAAAAAAAGCGCAGATTCCAATTCATCATCCGGTAAAAATATGGTTTTAATCTGTTTTATACTGGTGTTATCTCCACCAATGGATGTTACAAGGTGTTTTACATGCTTCGGATTGATCCGTAGCGTTTTTAACATTTCGATAATAATTGGGGCAAAACGTTCCGAACGCAAATCGCTGGGGATGTATTCTATCCCTGTGGCCATTGTAGGGCGAATCTCGTAATTAAGTAGCTTGAACCCCTCATGCAACTTCTTAAGATGAACGATTTTTACGCTGTGGCTACCGATGTCGATCCCCACAGTCTCTTTGAATCGAAGTGTTTTTTTCTTCATTCTTCCTCTTTATCTCATTAGCATATTTAATTTAATTTTAATCATTTATATCAGTGCACGTGGCGGTTTTTTCAGCAGCCAACTTCCTTGCTCCAAGGGTAGGCGTTCACCCTGCCTTTTAAATTCAGGCCAGTCCGGTGGCTTGGTTTTATACATGCGGGTATCGTAATTATAATTCTTTTTGTATCCTACTCCATTTCCCTGTGCTCCAGTAAAATGACGAGTTTGTAAAACTACTGATACAGCAGGATTTTGATACAGCTGGATATTAAAGGCATTCGCTGGAGAACTGGTTGCCCCGCAATAGTCTATGGGCGGGTTCCAAATACCATTTGAAGGATATTCGTTATCGTAATAGTTTCTGTGAACGTAGCCGCGCCGGCGCTGATTTACTCCACCCCAGATGTTGATGGTGCCACGTTCCAGATAGGGTTTTGCTTCCGGCCAAATAGGATTATACCAGGGATAATCCAACCAGGCGGGCCAGGGATGAGCGGTAGTTTGAGGCCAATAATTGCGGTGCAGATCAATCCAATCAAACAAGATTGGGCCTCCATCGGGATCGTCGTTGGGCAGGTTTATTTTTACCGCAGGGATAGAGCCATGCGGATGTTGATATTCAAAAGTAAACACGCCGTCCTCATAACGGTTACCAACTCCTTTGCCCAAAGCAGCCATAGCAGCGTAAATCCAGATGCCATTATCGAGTGCAGAGTCTGAACCCAGATTATCGTAATACCGTAAAGAGTCTTCAGGATCTAAATATGCATACTTAACGATAATAGATTCTTCAGATACCAGGCCAAGCATATCATATCTATTACTAACGGGACTATCTCCTATGTTAGTATGTTGATATTTTAGATTCCCAATCAACCACATAGTATCAGTTGAGGCCCAGGTTTGGAATCCCCCAAATTCCCCTTTTAACCAGAGCTTACATCTTGTATAATATGATTTCCCATTTACCGCTGAAGTACCAGACAAGGGGGACCATATAGTGTCTCTTGTTGTAAAACTGTTTATCGCTATATGAGAACCATCAGCATAGGGATAACCCATGGGATAATTTGGCCACAATTTTCGCGTTTTCCTGGAATCATATATCTGCCCAGTCCAACCAGTTATACTTCTATCATTAACCTCAACCATGACAATTTTGTTTTCATCAGCGTGGCCACCAATGAGTGCGCCCCTGCTTTTAATTGCTGCCATGCTTGTGGGGTATTCATAATTGTCGTAATGTTCTTTTAATCCACCTTGAAACACCTCATCTTCAGGGTAATTAGGGGGAGTTGCAATTATCTCACCTGAGGTGGTAACAACCGCAAGAAAGGTAGGCCAACCTTGGTTATAATAGGGGCTGGAAGGGTCTCCCCCTGCCTTTTTGATCTGGATATCGGTATTACAGTGAACCGGGCCATTGATTACGTCATAACCGTAAAAATAAACATGCTCATCGTTGGGCGATAGCTCATTATCGGTAAAATACATGAAAACCGGACCCGTATCCTGTAACAAAGTTAGTTCGCCATATTTTCGCACCATGGTTTTATTGGTGTTGCCAAAAGTTACGTGGCCGGCTCCGGTTTTAGTTTCTACCAGGGATTTAACTCCATATTCGGTTAAGCTTGCACCGGTTAAGCTACCTTGAAGCTCTCCACCCACATCAACTATTATTGCTTCGGTATCAGTGTAAATTTTAGTAACCTGAGATTGCATAGAGTAGGTCTTTGAAAAATGGCTGCCCTGCATGGGGATTGTTCTCAGAGCGGTTCTAACTCCTCCCACAATATTAGGATCTTTTTTGGCAGCCACCTCAAGATAGGCTTGGCCTCTGTTGGTCTCTGCCCGAAGAAAATGTAAAGCTTGAGTATTTTCAAGCTCAGCCTGAGCAGCCACAGTATCTCGCACAGCCATGCTGGAGATAGTTACTCCGCTCATTGCTCCAATTACTGCCAACAGCATGGCAATAGCAATATTGCCACTCTGACTTTTTAGAATATTTTTCATCTCAACCACCTTGACCACCTGATGATGGTCTTTCCATGTTTTTCATGGCCATAGTTGTTTTAAAGTTTACTGTTCGGTAATTATCCTCAGTAACCTCAATTCTGGCTTCAATCTCCACGTTAATCACGCAGATTTTTTCATTTCTTTCGTAAACAAAGAGTGCATTATTGGCATTGGCATCACTTACTTTAAAACTAAGAACTTTTATTTTATCCATTTGGTTACGCTTGGGAAATAAGTAGCCTATGGAATTTGCTCCTACACCCATGTGTTGATAATCAAATCTAATTACTCCGCCTTGCAAATAGTAGCGGATAAAATCGTTGGGGTGCTTGTCTGATAAAGGGGGGATAATCCTTATTCCGCTTGCTTCCTGGCCAAAAGAACTACCTTCCAGGATAAGCTCTCGTGCGCTGGCAACCCCATTAAATTGTATATTGGAACCGCTTCCCACATAATAACCGTTTTCCAGATAATTCAGGAATTCTGCTGTATCCTTCTCCAGTTCAATAAAGGCATTTAGCTCTTGATATTTGCGGAAAAACACACTTAAGCCAATCGCAGAAATTACTATTAGTAATGTAGAAATTATCAAGACAACGATCATCTCAATTAAGGTAAATCCCTTGGGGCTAAATACCATGCGCTTCATTTCTTGGTTCTCTTAATGAATATCATAAAAATCTTCTCGTAGCTTAATGTAGTGCGGTTTCTCTGTTTCGGGGTCTATCCAGCGGATTTCTCCGATCAAATAGGTATATCCATATTCTACGGACACAGAATGCTCGGAATCTCTACCGGCTGTAATGGACATCGTGGCTTCCAGCAACAGGTCATCTGTTTCTTCCAAGGTAACTGTTCTGCCAGTGTAGGGACGCATGATACCCTCTTTCATGTATAGTGCATATTGCTTGTTGATTTCGCCCGAAATCAGGAAAGTGGCCACACGGTGGCGATAATTCTGCTTAACCTGTTTTTCTGCATACATGGTTCCAATATAAATTGTAAGAATCATCACTGCCAGAACCAAGGTTAGCACCAAAGCTTCTATCAGGCTAAAACCACCTTGAGCCCGAAGCAAGCCAAATACTTGGCTTGCTTTCTCGCTACGAAATCTCTCAGACTTGGAAAACACAAAATTCCTCATGCCTAAAAACCGGCTCCTGTGGCAAACTGTTTGGGATTCTCGGCAAATTCTTCGGCAATGGTTCTTTCTATCAGATTGTTCATCACCAGGTTATACAAAGACTGATCTCTGGTTTGCATACCTTCTTTGGTGCTGGCCTGAATTACCGAGGGTATCTGATATGTTTTCTCTTCACGGATCAGGTTGCGCACTGCTGCATTGGCAATCATTATCTCCACAGAAGGAACCCGTCCCTTGCCATCTTTGGTAGGTAGCAAAGTTTGGGCAATAACTGCTTCTAACGATTCCGACAGCATGGAACGAACCTGCTGCTGTTGTTCTTTGGGAAACATGTCTATGACACGGTCTATCGATTTTGTGCAGCTTCCAGTATGCAGAGTGGCAAAAACCAGATGTCCTGTTTCTGCAGCTGTCAACGCAAGTGACACCGTCTCCAGATCGCGCATTTCACCAACCAGGATCACATCGGGGTCTTCACGCAGAGCACTACGCAAAGCTGCTGTAAAGCTCCAGGTGTCGTGCCCCAGTTCCCGTTGGTTTATCAGGCTGTTTTTACTTCGATGCACAAACTCAATAGGGTCTTCCACCGTGATTATGTGGCAAGCACGATTTTCGTTCACCGAATCTATCATGGTTGCCAAAGTGGTGGATTTACCGCTACCTGTGGGACCTGTAACCAGGATTAACCCTTTTTCTTTCATGGTTAGTCTTTTTAGGATATCAGGCAGATGAAGTTCATCGTAACTTTTTATTTCGTTTGGAATTACACGGAATGCAGAAGAAATGCCATTAATCTGGTGAAAGGCGTTTACACGGAAGCGAACATCGTTGCTCAACTTCGTGGAAAAGTCTATTTCCAGATTTTTCTTAAACAGCTCCTGCTGCGATTCATTCATAACGCCAAATACGAGGGTCTCCACCTCTTCCACAGAAAGAATTGGAAGGTTCAGGCGTTTCATTCTTCCGTTAACGCGCACCATCGGGTGCGAGCCCGCGGCTATATGAAGGTCGGACGCTCCCGCTTCTGCGGTAAAGCGCAATAATTCATGGATAGTCAATTTACCGTCCTCCTGGATTAGTCGGTTTCCATTCCTCCGGATTCTGGGTTAGTCCAAGTGTCAACGCCGTAACCATGGAATTCGGCTTCGACTACATCATACCATACTTGCTTGCCTTCACCACCGGCAAAATCTTGCGTGGAGGTGGCAATAAATTTCTTGGGCGGATTGCCCACAACTTCAAACTTCCAGTTTTTGTTAGTGCTTTCACCCAGACGGGCTTCTTTCTGAGCCATTTCAAGGTTAAAACCATCTGTGGAACCATTGGTTTGCAGATAAACGTCATAAGTCTTGCGGATGGTACTGATGGCTGTTTGAGCTTCTGTACTACGTGATTTTTCCACATAACGCAGATAGCGCGGAACGGCCAGAGCAGCCAGAATGGCCACAATAATAACCACTACCAAGATTTCGATAAGGGTGAATCCCTTTTGGTTTTTCAGTTTCCTGAGCATGTTTTTATCCTCCTACAGGATCTTTTTTCGTTGTTTTGTTAAGCATGCACATTACGTGCCAAATCCAATTGAAATTTTAAAGAACGTATGAAGAGGATAAATGACTTGACGACTTCCCGCCAATTTCAAATGTGGCTCCATACTCTAATTCCAACCTATTTAAGGAGCATAGAATGTTTAAACAACCTCGTTTCAGCTTTGGGCTAATCTTGTTGTTGGCCTGCCTGGTCTTATCTGCGGCAGATAACGCCCCCATTAAGGTTACTAACGATAACCGTTTGGAAGAATCTGATATTCTGGCCGAATTTAATGGCGGGACCATCACACGTAAAGATATTGAATTAAAGGTATCCAAACTCCCTCCACAATATCAATCACGTTACCGCACTGTGGATGGACAGATTGAAGTTTTGAACATAACCGCAGTGGAAGAGGCTTTTTTTCAGAAAGCCAAACAGATGGGATTGGATAAAGATCCCACAGTAATAGAACGCATCAACGCCACCGAAAAAAGATTCTACATGCAGGAATTTTACAAAAGAAATGTAACCGATTTGGTCGTTCTGAGTGATGATGACCTATTAAGATACTTCAATGAAAACCCCAAAACATTCTATTTATCCCCCTACATTACCATCGATTATATCCAGGTTACCGATGAGGCAGAAGGTAAAAAAGCCCTTGCAGAACTTAAAAAAGGTGCTTCTTTCGCCTCTGTATCCGATGCTTATAACCAAAATTCTTACGCCAAAGGCCTGTTTGGCAAGGTTAAAAACGTCCGTTTAAACGGGAATATCCCCGGCATCGGCAATGATGCTGATTTGGAAGAACTGATCAGTAAAAGCAAGGTGGACACCCTAAACTTCGTTGGACCGGTTCAAACAACCACTGGTTGGCACATTTTCCGCACTACCGAATGGGTTGAAGGCCGCCAGAAAGATTTTGCGGAAGTGAAACCGGAAATCGAGCAGCGTTTGCGTCCTCTAAAAGACCGCGAAATGCTGAATCAGCTTACCTCTAACCTAAATGCCAAATATTCAGTAGTTATAGACAGCATCATGATAAATGCCATTGATCTGCGTAGCAGGGCTGCAAATGATGCCATCAAGGATAACCTGATAGTTAGCTCAACCGAGCCAAGCCTAAAACTGACTGTAAATCAGATTCTGGATATTTACGACAAAGTTCCGCCCCAGGAGCAGATGTTTATCATGAAGGGTGGCGGAGTGTTTCAACTGATTGACCAGGAACTGATTCAAAATCTGTTGTATCTGGAAGCAAAAGCCCAAAACTATGAGAAGTATTTTAACGATAATGCAGATTACCTGGCTGCAAAACGTTCTTTCATCCTGCGCAGTGCCTACGAAAAGTTGGTGGTTAATACCATAGAGGTTAGCCCCGAGGAAATTCAAAATCGCTACGACCGCGATCTTGAGCAGTATTCAAACCCAGCTTACCGCACTATAGAAGTCCTGTATTTCTCAAAAAAGAAAGATGCTGATAAAGCTTGGAGAAAATTCAATAGCGCATCCAAGAAAAGAAACGACAAAAAAATGCAGGATATCATCCGTAAATACTCTATAAAACCAGATAGCTCCATCCTTGATAACCAATACAATAACGGTATTGTAACCGGAATGGGCACTGATGCAGAATTTTCCAAAAGAATCTGGGACAACCCAGTGGGTTACCTAAGCCCGGTTTTTACTGCTGCTGGGGGAGATATTGTGTTTTTCCGCATCCTCAAAGAAACTCCCAAGTCCTATAAACCATTGGTGGAAGTGGAACCACGCATCTTTGGCTTGATAAAGAAAGACAAAGAAAAAACCCGTCAGGATCAAGTTGCTGAAGACCTCTTTGTAGAATTTGGCATGAAAAAATACCCTGAACGCGTAAAACTAAACATGACTGCCGAAGAGCTGTTTACGCAAGCAGACAATGCTGCCAGACAACGTAACTTTAAGGACGCCATTGTTTATTACGATCAGATTATCACAAGCTTTAAAAACAATACAGACGATTACAAAGCTTCCTTCATGAAAGCCTTCCTTGTGTCTGAAGAGATGAAACAAACCGATTTGGGGTTGCAGCTCTTTCGTGAGTTTTTGGCGAAATACCCCGAAGGCGATTTGAATGAATCTGCCAGGTTTATGATCGACAGCCTGGAAGGAAACATCCCCGAAATGTTAGAGGAAATAGAAGAAAAGTAAGCCTTTGCCCCTTGGTTTGGGGAACAGACTGTTGTGGACGATAATGGACATTAGTGGACTTAGCGGACTTTAGTGGACATAAGTGGACTTTGTGGACTAAAGTGGACAGCAATAACAGTCTGATCCCCAAGCATGGTGGCTATCGAAAACTGAAGAGTTTTCAGATAGCCCAACTTGTATTCGATCTATCCGTTCATTTCTGTGATCTCTACATAGATAAATTTTCCCGCACCAAAGATCAAATGGTGCAAGCAGCACGCTCTGGAGTGCAAAACATCGCTGAAGGCAGCCAGGCTAGTGTCTTGTCAAGCCAACTCAGACGGTGTCGTTCCCGCGGAGGCGGGAATCCAGCATAGAAAAAGCTCTGGAAGAGCGGCAGATAATATACGACATTTTGCCATCCCTACGGGATTATCAAGGGCTGGATTCCCGCCTCCGCGGGAACGACATTGCTGTTACGACATATGGAACTTGACAAGACACTAGATATGCCCACCTGGGGA
>DIXL01000051.1 GCA_002428685.1 Cloacimonetes bacterium UBA6081
CGAAGACTCTTGGACTCGGACAGCAGAGACTGAACTCGGTTATACATGTTCACTCCTTTCATTTGTACCTCCTGATCTTTCCATCCGGAGGTAATTTAGTTATTCCTCAGAGTGGTGCAATCTATAGTTCCGTTTCTGGTGCACTTTTAAATTCCGGCGACAGTGCCGTCCAGGCTTTGCAAGGCATCTTCTTTGGCAGTTTGAGCTACCAGCATCACTGCTGACAGCAGGGCTATTGTAAGGATAAAAAGTTTCTTCATGAGGGACTCCCTTGTTGTGTTTTTGCCGCGATAATAAGGAATAGTTTGTAGTCTAGGAATATTGTTAAGTGCCTATTTCTTGGCAGGTATCGCATATCTTGTCAAATTTCGCATAACAACCCACATTGTCGTTCCCGCGGAGGCGGGAATCCAGCCCTTGATAATCCAGTAAGGATGACACACGGCACTCGCCGGTTATTGCACGTAACGAGTCCTTGCAGCCAAAACAATGAGAGATAACGTTAGAACGGGCAGAGGCTGCAACGACTCCTTACTTACGGCACGTAACGAGTCCTTGCAGCCAAAACAATGAGAGGTAACGTTAGAACCGGCAGAGGCTGCAACGACTCCTTACTTACAGGGAGAAGGATTAAAGGACAGGGAACAGTTAAGGCTGACACTGATACCTGAAACCTGATGCCTGAAATCTAAAAAAAACCATTAGTAATGCATTTTGTGCTTGACAATTCGGCACCACTATGCAGAATTGGAGAGTTAGTATTTTTGTCCCGAATTTAATGGCTAAATAGTTAAATACTAAATAGAAAGACTGATGTTCAAGGAGACGATAATGAGAACAAGACTGTTTGTTATTTTGGCAGTCGTGATCCTGATAGGCTTGGTGGGATGCAAAAAAAAGGCTAAAACCATGCCGAGCAAAGAAACTACTGCGGCAATCACTACTTATGCACCGTTGCCAACTTTTAAAGAAGTTTTCCGGGTATTGGATCAATTGCAGGCTAAGGATATTTCCAGTGCCATTCCCACCAAACTGTATAAAACAAAACAGGAAGAAGTGCGCAACGCCTTTTCTCTGGGTTTATTGACTGCCGATGCCACTTTGGCGGCAAAGGGTCGCAATAAAGCCCGTTTAACCGACATTTCTTCCCAGATGATGAATCTTACCACACTATTGGGTTTGGAAAGCGAAGTGAATCAGATGGGTGCAGACCTTAAAACTCTGATAGAAAAAGAGAAATGGGACGATTTGGAAGCAACCCTGGATGCACACAAGAAAAAAGTGGAAGACAAGCTGTGGGAAATGGAAAGCTATGATAACTATACACTTATGCTAATGGGTGGTTGGGTGGAAGCAGCCAATCGAGTTGCATGGCTGATCAAACAGAATTACAGTGCTGAAAAAACCAAGGTCTTGGAACAAAAGGGCACCTTTAACAGCCTGATTGGAAACCTGAAAACTATTCAAGCCGAGCATATTACCAGCCAGCCTGCCTTTGCAGAAGCCTTGGGACTGATGGCGCAAGTTAAATCGGTAATTGACTCAGACAAGGAAAAAACTTATACTGTTGAACAGCTTGATCAGATTATTAGCTTAACTGATCAGATTAAAGCCGCATTTTTAAAATAGATTATTAAGATTGAAGGTGGGAAGGTTGGAAGGTTTTGCAAGTGCCAAACAGGATGCTTGATAAACCCTTCAGCTTTTCTTTCCAGCCACTTAGGCAAAGGACTACAATGAAAAAGTTGCTCCTTGTTGTAGGGCTGTTTCTGTGTGTCTATGTTCAATTATCTGCCTCGAGTCTGTTTTGGGTAGAAGATGTTCCTTGGGATGAGGGCAAAGCCTTAAGCCTGGAGTGGAACGTTCCCGCAGAAACGGTTTATCTGCAAAAAGCAGATTCTTTAGGCGCGTGGGATTTGATTTATGCCGGCGCAGAAAAGAAATATAAAGATTCAGAAGTTAACCCCCAACAGCTTTATACCTATCGTCTAATCGTGCCAAGGCCAGAAATTGGCGATAGCATTTCGTTCATAGCTACTGCCAAGCCCATAGAGCAGTGGTTTTACCTGCATAAACTGTCTTTTTTGCTGATTTTGCTGGCGGTGTCCTTTGCCATTATCTACTATGTAAATGGAGCCAGAAATGGTAAGGACTATTTTATCAGGCGCATTACCGCGCTGGATAGCGTGGATGAAGCCATAGGCCGTGCCACGGAAAAAGGTAAGCCCATATTGTTCGTTCCAGGTATTGGCGATTTGGATGATATTCAAACCATAGCCAGCCTTACCATTATGAGCCATTTGGCTCAAAAAGCTGCTGAATATGATACAGAACTGATAGTCCCCTGCCGTTTTTCCATGGTTCTTTCTGCCAGCCGTGAAGTGGTGAAAGAGGCATACCTGAAAGCGGGGAAACCTGATGCCTACAAAGAAGAGCGCATTTTTTACCTTACAGATGATCAGTTTGGTTATGTAGCTGGAATCGATGGTATTATGCTACGTGAACAACCAGCTGCCAATTTCTTTTTGGGCAGCTTCTATGCCGAGTCTCTGATTTTGGCAGAAACCGGCTTTAGCACTGGTGCCATTCAAACAAGTGGAACCGCGCAGGCATCGCAATTGCCTTTCTTTATAGTATCTTGCGATCACACCCTGATAGGAGAAGAGCTGTTTGCCGCTTCGGCCTATCTATCCCGTGATCCCCAACAGCTTGGAAGCCTGAAGGGGCACGATTTTGGCAAGGTGCTGGTAATTTTGTTTATTATAATGGGCGTGGTAACCGAAATGGCAGGCTGGCATTGGTTCAAGGCTTTTTTTGAGGGGGCACAGTGAAGCGCAATCTACCTTTGATATTTGCTTTCATCTCCGGGATTCTGGTGGTGATTTCAGAATTTATTCCGCATCGTCCCTTTTCTCAAATGGTTTCCACCCTGCAAGACTGGTTTATGATTATTGCCGGTTTTGCTATAATTTTAGGGCAGATAAGTCTGTTTCAAGCAAACCTTGCAAAAATCAAGGAAAAGAAAAGCGGTTGGTATTTCTATCTGGCTGGTTTACTAAGCTTTATGCTGATGCTGGTGATAGGTTTGCTGTGGGGAACCCAGGAATACCGTGGTTTAATTGGGCATGGAGAAGCAATACAGGGTTGGCTGGGTTCCAAACCATTTGACTATATGTTTGATAATGCCTATATGCCTCTATCAGCCACAATGTTTTCGCTGTTGGCTTTCTTTATTGCTTCGGCTGCCTATCGGGCTTTTATAATCCGTAGTTTTGAATCTAATCTACTGATGATTACGGCTGTAATTGTAATCTTGGGAAGAACCAGTTTTGGTGGTATGCTAACTGCTTGGCTGCCGGAAAGTTTTAAGTTTTGGCATCTGCCCAATTTGAGTGATTTCATTATGGAATATCCAAATTCAGCCGCGCAAAGAGCTATTATGATTAGTGCAGCACTTGGCATAATCGGCAGTAGCTTGCGCATTATTCTGGGTATCGAGCGATCCTATTTGGGGAGTGATAAATGAGCGTTAATGCAAATTCCCAAACAGAACGCCGGATTGTCTTTCTGGTGCTGCTGCTGGCAGTAGCTCTGCCACTGATCTTTCCCATAGGCTGGAAAACAGAGGTTTCCGGTTATACCAAAATGGCCTGGAACTTAATTGAAAGCACTCCCGATTCTGTGGTAGTGATCTTTTCCTTTGATTACGATCCTTCTACTATGACGGAATTGCAGCCCATGGCCGAAGCTATGTTGGAGCATGCTTTTTCCCGCAATCACAAAGTTCTGGCTATGGCATTGTGGCCTCAAGGCGCACAAATGGCAGAGCAGGCTTTTGCGGAAGCAAAGAAAGCCTATCCAGACAAAGCCTATGGAGTGGATTATATCAACATGGGCTACAAGGTTGCAGGAATAGTAGCTATTCAAGCCATGGGACGCTCTATGGCCGAGGTATTTCCCACCGATCAGCGTGGCATTAAGTATCAGGAAATCCCCATGTTAAAAAACATCAGAACCTTGAAAGATATCGCTTACATAAATTCGCTGTCCAGCGGAACCCCTGGTATAAAAGAATGGGTGATGGCAGGCCGTGATGCCTATGGAACGCCTGTTACGGGCGGAACCACAGCAGTTAGTGCTCCAGGATTCTTTCCCTATGTGAACAGCCAAAAACAGCTTCATGGTATGCTGGGAGGGCTAAAAGCTGCCTCAGAATATGAGGTATTGATTGGCAAAATCGGTAGTGCAACCACCAAAATGGATGCCCAGTCCATAGCGCATCTGCTTATCCTGATCTTTATCGCTGTTGGCAATGTAAAAGCATTTAGAGCACGCAGAAGGAGGGATGCGATATGAGTTTTGCCGGCACTTTCGGATTGTGGATGGCGGTGTTTTTCACTTTCAGTATCTTTAGTTTTTTATACAAGGATAATCCTTTCTACAAATTTGCCGAACAGGTGTTTGTAGGTTTGTCAGCGGCCTACTGGCTGGTGTATCTGTATTACAGCATTATGCTGCCGAATCTGTTTAGCAAGCTGATTAGCGACTTTAAAGGCAATCTGATTCTCTTGATTCCGGCAGCACTTGGCATTATGATGCTGATGCGTATTATTCCCAAAACGCAGTGGATCAGCCGTTTTCCGATTGCCATCATGATAGGCACTTCTGCTGGAATAAGTATGGTGCGTTATGCTAAAAGCGATTTACTTAGCCAGATTTCGGCTACTATGATAAATCCCTTCGCTGCCGTTAGTGTTTCGGCAGTCATAGGCAATTTTTTGCTGATTATTGGCACCATCTGTGGAGTTTACTTTTTCTATTTCAGCAAAAAGCAGGAAGGGCTTAGTGCGGTGCCCTCAAAATTGGGTATCTGGTTTTTAATGATTAGCTTTGGCGCATCATTTGGTTATACTGTAATGGCGCGTATATCACTACTGATTGGTAGATTAGAGTTCATTCTCAAAGACTGGTTGCATATAATAAAGTAACTTACAAGGGGACAAAATGTTACAACTTCATCAACGCTTCATTCAGGCCGCTAAGAAGTTTTCCGGCAAAATTGCTGTTTACGACAAGGCCACCAATAATGACTACACCTATGGCAAAATGCTGATTGCCTCCTTAATCTTAAAAGCATATATTAGCCACATCAAAGGCAAGTATGTGGGCATTTTGCTTCCCACCTCCATGGGTGCTATGTTGGCCGTTTTGGGCACGTTGATGAATGGCAAAATCCCTGTGATGATAAACTATTCCACCGGAGCACTGGATAACTCCCGTTATGCTCGTGAAAAGTGTGGGTTTAAAACCATCCTCACCAGCCAGAAGCTGCTGGAAAAGCTGAATCTGCAGCCTATTGATCATATGATCTTTCTGGAAGACATTCTGGCCAATGTAAACATAGTGGCAAAGCTAAAAGCTGCCCTTGTTTCCAAACTGCCCTTTGCAGTTCTGAAAGGCATGGTTCACAGCGGTTCAATTGATGAAGTTTCGGTTATCCTCTTTACCAGCGGCAGCGAAAAGGAACCCAGGGCAGTGCAGCTTACCCACAAAAACATCTTGCATAATGTAGATGCCATTCCAACCTTGGTGGTGCTGGATCAGGACGATGTCTTTATGTGTATCTTGCCCATGTTTCATGTGTTTGGTCTCACCATAGTTTTTTGGTTGCCTGCGTTAATCGGTGCCAGCATGGTTACCTATCCCAACCCCTTGGAATATAAGACGGTATCAGAATTATGCCGCGAATATAAAGCTACCTTTATGGCAGCAACTCCCGCCTTCTTCTATGGTTATCTGCAAAAATCTCAGCCAGGAGATTTCTCCAGCATGCGTTTTGCCATTGCCGGCGCAGATAAGCTTCCGGACAAAGTGAATGATGGCTTTTTAAAGAAACATGGCATTCCTATCTTTGAAGGTTACGGCACTACAGAAACCAGCCCGGTTATTTCGTCAAATTACCCGGGAGCGCACAAAATGGGCAGCATAGGAAAGCCCCTACCCGGCGTGCAGATTCGCATTGTGGATATTAATACCGATAAGATACTGGGGCCAAATCAACAGGGTAAAATCCTTGTCAAGGGCGACATGGTGATGGCTGGCTACTTGGGTGACATGGAAGAAACCTCTCTGCGCATTCATAATGGCTGGTATGATACCGGCGACATCGGCATGTTTGATGAGGATGGCTTCTATTGGCACAAGGGACGCCTGAAACGCTTTGTAAAAGTAGGCGGGGAAATGGTATCGTTAGTAAAAGTGGAAGAACTGCTCAGTCGCTTGTTGCCCGAAAACGTTATCTGCTGCGTAGTGGATGTTCCCAATCAGATCAAAGGAGCGGATGTGGTGGCAGCCGTGGCAACGGGAGATTTTGATCAGCACAAGATATTGAAAGCCTTAAAAAAAGAACTTCCCGCCATTGCTGTGCCACGACAGTTTTATGTTATTGATGATATACCTATGATGGCCAGTGGTAAAGTAAATTTCCGCGAAGTGGAAAAAATCTGCCGCGACAAGAATAACAATGGTGAAAAATAGCCCAGAAGCCATGTTCAATTTTGTTTTTGGTGAGGTTGCTCCTTTCCAACGCTTAATCAATCGTCTGTGCAAAGTAGCCCAGGTGATTCATCAACAGGGTTGGGCAGAGGCGAATGCCGGAAATGTTTCCTTGCGGCTTGGTTCTATGTTGCTGCCATATTTGGAGGAAGCAGGGTTTTCCAAAACTTTTCTCTGTCAACAATGGTATCTGGTTTCGCGCAGTGGGAGCCGCTATCGCGATTTAGCCGATAAACCTGAAACTGCTTTGATGTTGATTGGAGTGGGGGAAAGGGAGTTTTATTTTCCAATTGATGCTGTTCCCACCTCTGAATGGCTATGTCATAAGCTGATGCATGAGAACAATGATTGTGGCGATTTAGCTTGCTTGCTGCATACGCATCCAACCGAAGTGATAGCTCTTTCCAATTTACCCATTTATGAAAATCAGGAAGTATTGAATACCACCCTGTTTGATATCCTACCGGAATTGGAAATATTTCTACCGGCAGGCATAGCTACTGCTCACTACGCCAAAGCTGGGAGCCCAATTTTAGCCGAAATAAGCTGCAACAGAATTGAAGATAAACACGTGTTGATTTGGGAAAAACATGGCCTGATTGTCCTTGCCGAAAATCCCGATAAAGCACTTGATTTAACTGAAGTAGTCAATAAAGCTGCCCGCTTGTATTTCCTGCTGCATAAAACCTGATTGAAAGCTTTTCCATATTCCAACATGAGGAAGTCGAAACAACTTACTGTTTAGTCAAGCCTACTAAGCGATGTCATTCCCGTGGAGGCGGGAATCCAGCCAATTATGTTCTAAAAGATTAACAGATAGAATTCTGTTACGTTAAATGAAATATCTATAAACTCTATTGAGAATTTTTCGGGGCTGGATTCCCGCCTCCGCGGGAACGACAACTTGACAAAAGTTACTTGATGAGACACTACTTTCGGATGAAACCTATGCTTTGCCCCATAACGTCAATTGTCCAGCTTGAGGATGCAGAGACGCTTCGGTTATAAAACAAATAGCCCTCTTTTGAGCCACCTGGCAGTAAATCACCAAAGCTAAGGGTGTTGTTTAACACCTCATAATAGAATTCCTGCTCTTTGTTGATGTTTGTCAGGGATAAATCGGAGGTGGTTGTGCCAAAGGGATCGCTGTAGTTCTTCAGTAGAATGCTGTCCCGCAGATTAGCCAGCAGAAACTCCAAGGGGATGGGATCATACTGCATGCCACCAGCCAGGATGCTAAAACTATCCTCATTCAGCTTGATGCGCTTATTGCCGGTGTTCATGATTCGGATAAAAACTGGAAAGAAACGGTTGTTCAGTTCGGAATATGATCCTGTCCAGCTTTGATGACGAAGCACAATTGCCAAAGAATCTGTTCTGATTACGGCAAAGCGGTCTTCTGATGCAACTGTATCCACCGGAACATAGTAATGGATAGAACACGCCCCCAACAGTAGCAGAACCACTGTCGGGAGCAATATCTTAATCAGTTTATTCCTGATCCTCGTCATTATCAAGCTCTTCTTCCACGATTTCCGCTTCTTCTTCGTCTGTTTCAGGGGCGTCTTTTTCGGGCAAATCCAACAGATTGATTACCGGAGCAGATTTCAGGATTTCCACCTCTTTATCCAAGGTGTCATCATCCGGTTCGGAGGGAACAATGGAGATGTCGCGAACTTCATCCGCTGCATCCAAATTTATTAAACGCACGCCTTGGGTATTACGGCTGATTTGCGAAATGTCCACAACCCTTTGACGGATAATCATACCATCTTTGGTGATTATCATCAGGTCATCTTCATCGCGCACCAGCATCAGGGAGGCCAAATGTCCATTGCGTTTGCTGGTTTTTAGGGTGAAAACACCTTTGGAACCTCGTTTATGGCTGGGATATACAGAGATGGGACTTCGTTTGCCATAACCGTTTTCACTAATGGCCAGAATGCTGGAACTATTAGGCTCGCCATTTTCCAACATATCTGTAGCAGTAGCTAAAGTCATGGAGATTACATAATCACCTTCGCGCAGGCTAATGCCTTTTACGCCTTTGGTAAAGCGACCCATGGCTCGTGTAGCCATTTCGCTGAAGCGATTGCAATATCCGTTGTGGGTGGCCAAGAGGATGTCATCTGTCTCTTCAGAAATTCTGGCATCAATCAGTTCATCGCCTTCCATCAGTTTAATCGCCTTGATTCCAGCAGCACGTGGACGCGAGAATGCAGTTAATGGCGATTTCTTAATCAAACCACGACGGGTGCACATAATGATATTCTGCTCGGGATGGAAGTTTTTCAGCGTAACAAAAGCTCTGATCCTTTCTCCCTCAGAGAATTTCACTAAATTTACAATCGCCTTGCCTCTGGCAGTCCGGCTGGCCTCAGGAATTTCGAATACCTTTATCCAGTGGCACATGCCATGATCGGTAAACAGCAGAATATAGCTATGAGTGCTGGCCACAAACAAGTATTGGATAAAATCATCCTGTTTGAGGTTTGAAGCACTAAGGCCTTTTCCGCCACGTCCCTGAACCTTGTATGTATCCACAGGAAGGCGTTTTACATAGCCATCATGGGTGATGGTAACCACCACAAGTTCATCGGCAATCAAATCTTCCATGTTGAAACTTCCGGCAGGAGTGGCAATAATTGTAGTCCGGCGCCTGTCTGCAAACTTATCTCTGATTTCAGTAGTTTCTTCTTTAATCAAGGCCATGCGCAGGTCGCGGAAATCCACCAGCTTTTGCAGTTTGTCTATGGTTAACAGTAGTTCGTTGTATTCGCTTTCAATCTTATCGCGCTCCAGTCCGGTTAAACGCTGCAAACGCATTTCCAGAATAGCCTTGGCCTGAATTTCGCTCAGGCCGAATTTTTCCTGTAAGGCAAGATTGGCCTCTGGAGGTGTCTGGGAAGCACGAATAGTGGCTATCACTTCATCCAGATGGTCCAGAGCGATGCGGTAACCTTCCAAAATGTGTAAGCGTTCTTTGGCATTGCGCAGCTCGAAAAGGGTGCGGCGCAGAACCACGTCATGCCTGAATTCGATAAAATTGGTTAGCATATCTTTCATCGGCACAACTTGCGGCACGCCATCTATCAGGCATAGGTTTATAACTCCAAAAGTGGTTTGCAACTGAGTGTATTTATACAGTAAGTTCCGCACCACCTGAGCATCATGATTGCGTTTTACCACAATCACCACACGCATGCCATCACGTCCGGATTCATCACGGATATCGCTGATGCCTTCAATCTTTTTCTCTTTTACCAGTTCCACCATGCGTTCTATCAAGAGGGTAGTGGTTACCTGATAAGGGATACTGCGAATTATTACCAATTCCTGGTCGTTGGGTTTGACTTCAATCTCGGTTTCGCCACGCATTACAATGCGTCCGCGGCCGGTTTCAAAGTAGTCGTGAATCCCATCTGTCCCAAGCACATATCCACCGGTAGGAAAGTCTGGCCCCTTAATGAATTGCAGCAAGTCCAACGGTTCCAGTTCCGGATTATCGATTAAAGCAATCATGGCATCACACACCTCGCCAATGTTGTGAGGCGGCATATTGGTAGCCATACCAACTGCGATACCGGAAGAGCCGTTAATTAGCAAATTGGGGGTGCGGGCAGGAAAAACAACAGGTTCTTTGCGGGTTTCGTCATAGTTGGTTTTGTAATCCACGGTGTCTTTTTCCAATTCAGCTAACATTTCCATGGTTATTTTCTGCAAACGGGCTTCTGTATAACGCATGGCGGCTGGCGGATCACCATCGATGGAACCGAAGTTTCCCTGACCGTCTATCAATTGATATCGCATGTTCCAGGGCTGTGCCAAACGCACCAGCGTAGGATACACAACTTGTTCACCATGGGGATGGTAGTTACCGCTGGTATCACCGGCAATTTTGGCGCACTTTCTGAAGTGTCCTCCGGGGCTAAGATTTAGCTCATGCATGGCAAAGATAATGCGGCGTTGCGAGGGTTTTAGCCCATCACGGATATCTGGTAGGGCACGAGCTACAATTACGCTCATGGAGTAATCCAGATAAGCTTGTTTCAGTTGTTCTTCTATTTGAACGGGGATGATTGTAGTATTATCGGACATTGTTCTCAATTCTCCTTATACATCCAGATTTTTTACATAGCGGGCATTGGCTTGGATAAATTCACGTCTGGGTTCCACTTCATCACCCATCAGGATGGTAAACATTCTATCCGCTTCAATAGCATCGTCCATTTTTATGGAAATCATAGAGCGGTTAGCGGGATCCATAGTGGTTTCCCAAAGCTGTTCCGCATTCATTTCGCCCAAGCCCTTGTATCGCTGTACCATCACACCCTTTTCGCCCAAATCCACTATGGCTTTATCTCTATCCATTTCGTTGTAAACATACAATTTCTGTTTGCCTTTGCGCACCTGAAACAGAGGAGGCATAGCCAGATAGAGATTGCCACGTTCAATCAGTGGTCTCATATAGCGATAGAAAAAGGTCATCAGCAAGGTTGCAATGTGCGCTCCGTCCACGTCGGCATCGGCCATGATAATCACTTTGTGATAGCGGATTTTGTTCACGTCAAAATCCTGTCCAATTCCAGCTCCCAAGGCCAGAATAATTGGCTGTATCTTATCGTTATTCAGCACCTTGTCCACTCTTGCTTTTTCGGTATTCAGCATTTTACCCCAAAGCGGCAGGATAGCCTGAATCGAACGATCCCGACCCTGTTTAGCACTTCCGCCTGCAGAATCACCCTCCACCAGGAAGAGTTCGGTTTTTTCGGGATCGTTCAAGGTGCAATCTGCCAGTTTTCCTGGCAGTGAACCGCTTTCCAACACTGATTTACGGCGGGTTAGTTCACGTGCTTTACGGGCTGCTTCACGTCCTCTGGCTGCCATAATGCTTTTCATGGTAATGTTTTTTGCTTCGCTGGGATGCTCTTCAAAAAATACCATCAGCTTTTCGTAAACAGCACTGCCAACTATGCCTTCCACATCGGAATTCTGCAGTTTGGTTTTGGTTTGTCCCTCAAACTGGGGATCGGATATTTTTACCGAAATAACCGCAGTCAGGCCTTCGCGGATATCTTCGCCGGAGGGGCTGACTTTTTCATTTTTCAGCATGTCGGCATTTTTGATATATGCGTTCACCGCAGTGGTAAGTCCTCTTTTGAATCCGCTGAGATGAGTTCCGCCTTCTATTGTATTGATGTTATTGGCAAAGCTGAAGATGTTTTCCTGATAGCCCTCATTGTATTGAATGGCCACTTCAAATTCCATGCCTTCTTTGGCACTGAAGATATACACCGGCTTGGGAAACAGCGGTTTCTTATTCTGATTCAGGTATTCCACAAAGCTGCTGATGCCACCATCATACTTAAAATCGTGCATCCTGTCGCTGCGCTCATCTTTCAAAATTATTCGCACACCCTTGTTCAAAAAGGCCAGTTCCCGCAAACGGGTGGTCAGATAGTCAAAGCTGAATTCCACAGTTTCAAAGATGCTGGGATCGGGTTTGAAGGTAATGATAGTCCCTCTGCGTTTTGAGTCTCCCAAAACTTTCAGTTCGGTTACCGGGATCCCACGCTCCAAACGCATGAAATATTCCTTGCCATCTTTGTGGATATTCACTTCCAGAAATTCCGAAAGCGCATTAACAACCGATACTCCAACCCCATGCAAACCGCCGGATACTTTGTAGCTTTTGTCATCAAATTTTCCGCCGGCATGTAAAACAGTTAGCACAACTTGCACGGCTGGAACTCCCATTTCTTTTTGAATATCAACGGGGATGCCGCGTCCGTTATCATCCACGCGCACATAACCTTCCTTGGTAATGGTAACGATGATATTGTCGCAATGACCCGCAAGAGCTTCATCAATGGAGTTATCCACCACTTCATATACCAGATGGTGCAAACCACGTTCACTGGTGCCACCGATATACATGGAAGGACGCTTGCGAACGGCCTCCAGTCCTTTCAGCACTTTAATGTTGCTGGCTGTGTAAGTAGAACTTTGCATAATTTATTGTCTCCTATAGTTTTAAAGATCATTTCCGGCTATCATCCGGAGTCAAGGGCATTTGATCTGTGCAAACATCCTTATCTAATTGCCACACTTTAGGATATGCAGTTTATGTCAAGTTTTTTTTGGATTTATTTTGCGCTTGTAAGTGACAGTATCGCAAGATGTTATAAATGAGACAAATCAGATTGATTTTCGGCTGAAAAATGTCTGCATCTTCCATGCTTCAATTAAGGTATCAATAAGGACTCAATAAGGACTTCATCCTTAATGATTCCGTATTGATTCCATAATTCAAGCAAGGAAGAGAAGATATACCCACTAGTGTCATGTCAAGCATAGGGAAGCCGATCTCCCGATCGGGAAGCCGATCTCCCGATCGGCTTGTGG
>DIXL01000052.1 GCA_002428685.1 Cloacimonetes bacterium UBA6081
CATGTCAATATAAATCTTGTATTAATCATATTACTATCCATAGTTTTTAAACCTCTTTCAAATGGAAAATTACTTCAGAGTAGGCACCTTTATCTTTTTCAGTTCTATTCAAAACTGGTCTTTTATACTGGTTAACTATTTGCATTCCCGCTTTTTGTGCGATTGTGGGGTATAAATTGTTTTTGTCGTTGGCAACCAAAAAAACGTCATAATCATCTGCCAAATACTTTTTGCACGAAATTAAGACATCGCTAATCCCTTTAGCATAGCTGTTTTGGGCTTCTTTACCCTGTCCTTTGAACAAAGGCCCAATCTCCAAATCATCATTTCGTTCAAAGCTAAAGAGGTCATAGGCATAGGCATGTTGCTCATGATAATCTATCAAACCCACATATGGTGGCGAAGAGAATATTCCCTTTACCTTCTGTTGCGCCATCAAATCTGCCAATTTTGGCTGCACAAACCTAACCTTAGCTTCCAAATCGATACTTCTGCTGTCTCCAGTTACACAAACCTGATACGTGGGAGTCCGCAGTTTATCAAACTGCACCAGGCGATTCAACGTGTCTTTGGAATAGGTATTCCACCACTTTAAAATCGAAAACAGAGGCTTGCACATTTTACCATGTTTAGCGCAATAATAAGTGCTGGTTACAGGTTGATTCAGCGTTGCCAGATCTGCATGCGTAGTAGCCCGGCAACTGCGCATGGTTCGGCTAAGGATAACCGCAATAATTTTCTTGGTTGCCTTGTTTTGGATCTTTTGGATTTCATTGAATACAAAGCTAATCTCATCTCTGATATGTTGGGAAAACCATTTATCCAGGAATGTTTTATCCGCATCCTGCCGTAGTTTTATCTGGTATTTGTCCACCAAAGCATTGAAAACAGGCTCGAACTGTTGCTCCATTTCTTTTCCATAATTCTTTTCATCTATACTGCCATGCCTGAGGTTATATTTATACTCGGGAACTGGGAAATGGACACTATTGAACTTATACAGTTCTTCCAACAGGCGTTCTTCAAATTCCAAAGTGTGCGAATCAGTTAAAAAACAACGTAGCGCCATGGTAATCCGGTTTATTTCTCGCTGCACATCAACCAGGTCATACTGAGATACCTTGCAACTGGAGATCATTACATTAAAGGCGGATATATCTATGCCAATGGCATTTAGTCCCAATTCGTTAGCTTGCACCAGGGTAGTTCCGCTTCCAGAGAAAGGATCTAAGACAATATCGCCCTTATGGAAAAAGCTTTGGGTTTTAAATCTGTCAGTATGTTCATCCAGAAAGTACTCCACTAACTGCGGAATGAATTTTCCTTTGTATGGATGCAGCCGGTGCACATGTTTGGTTGTTTCCGCTTCGGTGTATTGATCAAAGGATAAAACCCAGTTTAAATCTTCTCCCAATTGCTGTCGCCAGGCTTGCTCACGACCGCCATTGTAGGACAAGTAATAGCTTGTTAGCTCCTCTTTGGAAATTAGGGTTGTGCCATTTTCACCATATTTGCGGATGCGCCCATACTGGATCAGATAGTTGATATTAGAAACCGACACTTTTTTCCCCAAGTGCGTTGAAGCCCAGTAGCTTGCTTCTTTGATGCCAATCATATCAGCACTTTCTGTTGCCATGTATAATCTCCTTGGTTGATGCCACATATTGGATTTTATCTATTGATTCAATTATTCGTGCCGACTGTATCGTGTCAATCACAATTCCTTCAGAAATAGCACAGATATTGGCATAGATTGTTCATAATTTGTGACAGTTTTGAAACTGAATGCCTACTTGTAAATAAATAGCCTGATAGGCTCGCTTTTGCCCTTCAGTTCTACCTCGTGGTGAAAGCTAAAGCTGTTTACCAGTTCGTCATTCAGCCTGGCAAGGGTTGCCTCGGAAATCATCAGCCGGTTTGGAAGCGAGGATTTTTCTATCCTGGCTGCGGTATTAACTGTATCACCAATAACGGTAAGGTCTTTACGGTCAATTGTTCCCACATCACCTTGCAAAACCAGGCCGCTATTAATTCCGATGCGAATGGCGATGGGACTATCGCCCTCTTCCTGCCTAACTCTATTCAGCTCCGGAATTCCTGTTTCCAAAATCTTGCGTGCACTTTGAACAGCATCGTTGGCATCGTTGAACACAGCCATAATGGCATCGCCGATAAATTTGTCGATGTCGCCAAAGCACTCGCGGGTAATCACATCGCAGATACCAAACAGGTCATTTAACAGACGCACAACATCTTCCGGCTTGTTAACCTCGGAAAATCCGGTGAAATTTACCACATCCAGATACAAAACGCTAAGATCAAGGATGCGGGGAACATTTTGTTGGGTTCCGCCCTGAATTCTGCTTTGAATATCGCTGAAAGTGGCTGTAGAAACATATTTGCGAATAAGGCTATTAAACTTTTCCTGCATAATCCGGTATTCTTCCTGATGCGTGATATCGCGGAAAACTTCTATCGCCGCAACCACTTCGCCAGTTTCATCCTGGATAGTGGACACGTGAGTTTCCACCGGAAAGCGTCTGCCTTGTTTGGTTTTGGGATACACTTTTGCTGTGGCCGTTCCCTTGAAAGCTATCGCCTTTACAATTGGGCAGGCAGACCGGCAGAGCAGAATGCCATTTTCATCTATGTGGTTAAGGATGTCGTCTTTACAGCTATGCCCCAAAACTTCTTCAGCACTATAACCGGTCATCATTTCTGCAGCTTTGTTCCAGAATAAAATTCGGCGTTGCGGATCTACTACATAAACTCCATCATAAAGGTTGTTTAACGTGTTCACTAATTCTGAGTGTGGATTGTTTAGGTCAACCAGGAATTGCAAGCTTCCTCCTCTTAGATTTGGTAAAAACTTAGCTATATGCGGGGTGGTGATTGCTGCAGCACCCCTTCCATCTCGGTTAAGAGTTTTGTGAGAGCTTTTAAGTGTTTTTGAACAATGCGTTTCAACATTTTATCGTCCGGATGAATAACGCTTTGGCCCTTGGCATTGATGCCGCCAATTTCCACCAAAAAAGCTTTCGTGCCCAGCCGGTGAAAGAAGTAGTTGCGGGCATTACCTACTTCGGAGCTGATACCGTCGTGCACTTCGTAAGTTCCTGCTGCATAGTCTTTTTTAACCGCTTTGGCATAGATTTGCGCCAAGGTTTTAGTTTGCTGGAATAGAGGCGTATCTCCACCTCTGGCAGGCAGATACAGCTTTTCGCTATATGCTCCTGAGGCGGAACTATGAAAGAAAATGGCCAGTGCAAAACTCTGCTGTTGAGTTAAGCTGATTATGGCTTTCACTTCGCTTTCGGAAGCGGGTTCGGTGCCCTTGTAATAAGGACTGTTGATGTTCATGTCTGAGTCCATGTCCCAAAAAACGGGATAGTTACGATTCAGATCAACTCCATCGGTGCGCAGGTCAAGCTGTTTGTTGTTATCGGTATCACGGTTGTTTTTGCGTTTGAATTGATACTGCCCCGAGCTAACGATTCTCCAGCCTTCGGGATTTATGGTGGGGACTATCCAGAAACGGTATTGCTCCAGGATTTTAGTAATTCTCTCGTCAGTTTTGTAGCCATCTATCAGCTTTTCCGCCCAAGCCAGGGCTACGTTTAATCCTAAAACTTCATCACCATGATGCTGGCCGATAATCAGTATCTGCTGTTTAGCCTGTTTTTTGCCAATTTCCAGCGCATATATGGGTAGGTTTTCATTGCTGCTAAAGCCGATTATCCTGTTTTGAACCAAAGCCGGCTGTAGTTGCGTAAGCCTTTGCAGTTCTTTATAAAGCTTTGCTTCACGGATATAGTTTGGCGTTAATGGATACATATTCCCCTTAGCTGGTGCGCAGGACACCAAGCTGAATAGCATGGTAATAGATATAGTGTGGAGAATCTTATACTTTCTTCGCATTTTACCATAATATAAGACTATCCAATTTCGTCAAGAGATAGCTGATAATATTGGGAGTTTCAGCAACTCAGCAAGTTGGTTTAACTTTCATTTCCCGCTTAACAGAGTTTTGCATAGATCACGATTATGTTTATGGAATTGTAAGCAAAGGGATGTTTACATACCAAGTCAGCAAATGTATCACACTAATTAGCTTCAAAAATCAGATAATTATGTGAGAGAGATAAGGGGGCATCGATATGTTAAAGTTAGCAAATAATGGTAATCTTGCAAAAAGGGGGGGAGTGTGAGCATTCCACGAAAAACTTCTTGACAGGATGTAAGCATGTAAAAATAATTGCTACGGGGTCTTGAAAATTGCGTTTAGTGGTGTGAAACTGTTTTCACATGGAATTGGAAGTAGCAGAGTGATAACGGATTAGTCTATAGCTATAATATGGCGAAATGCCTAAATAAAAAAAAGGAGATCAGAGAGATGATTAGAACTAATCCAGATTTACCCCCCCCTGCAAATCCAAGTGATTTTGTGAGATTAGGACTGCATTTATTGCGAAAACCTACTACATCTCTATTTTATTTTTCACTTGGAGAGGTACTGACTTTAACAAGAGTACTTTTCCTTTTACTGGCGTATGTATCTTGTATCTCTATCTTAGTGGCAGATAGTGTTCCCGGTTGTCTTCTCATTAAAGTGCAAGATGAAATTCAGGTGTTACGAACCGAACTGATTCTCGAAACTGATCGAGCTTGGTTCAACAAAAAAGTCCCAACTTACAGTATAACCTCGATACGTAAAATTGGTGAAGATTTAATCCCCCCACAATACGCCTCAAACTTTCTATATTACACAGTTCAGTTTGACACCACCTATTCAGTTGATGCAGTTGTATCGGATTTCGCTTCTGAGGGTCCCCTTCAATCCTGTAACATCAGTTAGATTTTCAATGCCACGAGTTATGGAAGCAGAACTTTTGATTTTTAACCTCAAAGGCCAGAAAGTAAAAACGCTCCTAAAGGGTTCACTGGAAAAAGGTTTGCATACTATAAAGTGGAATGGAATTGATGATAGAGGTAAATCAGTTAGTAGCGGTGTATATTTTTATAGATTGAAATCCGCAGATAACCAACAGATTGTAAAAAAATGTCTGCTACTCAAGTGAACTAAGCGATATCTCGGGGTTGGCTCAGCTAACCCCGAGATTGGTTTTTATGAAAGTACATAGGAGTTAAAAAATGAAAGTGCTGTATATAATCATTTTCCTGAGCCTGGCAGGTATGGTGTTCTCTCAGGAGGTAATTCAAGACACTTCCCATTTAATAGATGACATCAGTGGTGGCATTTTATATTCGCAAGGCAATTATTGGTGGTATATCTATACCAATGTAATATACCAAAATGGTTCTGGTTGCGGTGATGGCGATAGCCCATTAGACAACATTAAATTCATTAGTAAGGGATATCTATCATTTAGCATGACTAACATTCCAGAAGGATATCAATTGCAATCTTCAGTTCTTCATTATTACATAGCACAAATGATAAGAAACAATGTAATAGGTGCATATCCCAGTTTTGAAATGGCATCCGGATACACCTATGACCCTCCCTGTATGCTTGAGCATGTTGATTATGGTGTTAGCCTCGATCTCTCCGATATTGATGTACCTATGCTGCATCCTGGCAAAATTCTTGTTAGTGAATATGAAATTGATTGGAAAAAAATTGACGTAACAAGCTGGATATTAGATGATATTGCCAATGGGCGAATGTTTTCACAGATGAGATTAAAATTGCTTGGGTTAACTGATTGGGATTCATATTATGACACTATTGGTATTTCAGGAAATTCTGTTAATGGTCCATATATTCTTCATACATTTGTGAAAGATTCCGTTGCCGTAGCGGATCCATTTGTCGTTCCCATAATTAAAGCATCTGCATACCCCTGTCCATTCATTGATAAACTGAGCATCAGCTTGAAACTTAACAAACCTGCAACAGCAGAGGTAAGCATATATAATCTCAAAGGGCAGTTAGTGAGGAGTTTTTCTGCTATCAACTCCCTTTCTGGCAAGAGCACAATGTTCTGGGATGGAATTTCCATCGATGGAAGAACTGTCCCTGCAGGTTTATACATTGTCAGAATAGAAGCTGGAGGCATCACGAAAAACCTTAAAGTAATCAAGCTCTAATCTATCTACCTGCTACAATAGAGACCATCTTGCCGGGGACGACGATAATCTTCTTAACGCTAAAGCCTTCCAGGCTGCGCTGCACGTTTTCCACAGCCAAGGCCATAGTCTTCAGAGTTTCGGAATCTGTATCGGCAGCCACTTCCAGTTTGCCGCGGATTTTCCCATTAATTTGCACCACATAGGTGATGCTGTTGTGGATTAAATACCTTGGTTCATAAACAGGCAAACCGCTTTCGTGCAATAGCTTATCATAGCCTAAAGTCTGCCACAATTCTTCAGCCAGATGCGGTGCAAAGGGATACAGCATTTTGGGCAAGGCGGCACAGGCAAAGGCATAGACCTTTAGCTCGGCGGCATTCAGCTTTTCCGGCTCTTTTAGCTTGATAATGGCATTCAACAGTTCCATGCTTGAAGCGATGGCGGTGTTATACTGCATACGCTGCAAAGCGTCTTCCAGCCAGCGATAAATGGCATGATGCGCCTCAAAGCGCAGCTCCGAGATGGCTTCGCTAATCCCGGCATCACTATCAGAGCTATTCATACCTTGTATAATCAACTCTTTATGGGTATCTATCAAACGCCACACTCTGTTCAAAAAGCGGAAAGCACCCATCATGCCGTCGTCGCTCCATTCCACATCCTTTTCGGGAGGGGAGGCAAACAGCAAAAACACGCGCAAAGTATCTGCCCCAAAGCGGTCTATAATGTATTGCGGATCAACCGTGTTGCCTTTGCTCTTGCTCATTTTGGCACCGTCTTTGGTCACCATGCCCTGAGTTAGCAGACGGGCAAAGGGTTCATCGCTATTCACCCAGCCAAGGTCGCGCATAAATTTGTGGAAAAAGCGTGCGTACATCAAATGCATCACGGCGTGTTCGATACCGCCAATGTATTGATCCACCGGCAGCCAATGCCTGGCCAATTCAGGATCGAAAGGCATATCCGGGTTTTGGGGATCGGCATAACGGGCATAATACCAACTGCTATCCACAAAGGTATCCATGGTGTCGGTTTCGCGTCTTGCGGGCTCTCCACATTGTGGGCAGGGCACATTCAGCCATTCCGGAACGCTAAGCAGGGGGTTGCCGGTGGTTTTACCCACCTGCACATTGTCTGGCAATTTAACAGGCAAATCACTATCTGGAACCAGCACTATCCCGCATTGGGGACAGTGAATCACCGGAATGGGATTTCCCCAATAGCGTTGACGTGAAATGCCCCAATCGCGCAGTCTGTAGGTAAAAGTCTGTTCGCCCCAGCCATTTGTTTTTGCCCATGCGGTGATGGCAGCCTTGGCGGGTTCGCTATCCATGCCGTTAAATTTATCGGAATTAGCCATAATGCCGGGCTCGGTGTAGGCTTCAAGCATCTCATTCAGGATCAGGCTGTTATCGGGTTTTTGAATTACTATCTTGATGGGAATGTCATACTTTTTGGCAAAATCAAAATCTCGCTGATCGTGAGCCGGCACAGCCATTACTGCACCAGTGCCGTAATCCATTAGCACATAATTGGTTATCCAGATTTGCACCCTGTCTCCATTGAAGGGATTTATGCAATAGCGGCCGCTGAAAACGCCTTCTTTAATGGCTTCTGCCGAACTGCGCTGCACTTTGTCTTCGTTTATCACCTTGCGGCAGAAATCGTGCAGAGCTTTATTATTGGGTTCTTCGGCTAGCCAGTCCTGCACCAAAGGATGCTCCGGTGGCAAAGCCATAAAGGTTACGCCATAGATTGTGTCGGGACGGGTGGTGAAGATGGGAATCTTTTCACCGCTGCCTTCCATGCAGAAATCTATCTTTGCGCCTGCGGATTTGCCGATCCAGTTCTTTTGCATGGTCATCACGCGCTCCGGCCAGTCTATCACCTTGCTAAAATCCAGCAGTTCATCGGCATATTTGGTGATGCGGAAATACCACTGCTCCAGGTCTTTTTGCTCCACAGCACTGTTACAGCGCCAGCAATGGCCATCTTCCACCTGCTCGTTGGCCAGCACGGTTTGGCACTCTTCGCACCAGTTCTGATAGCTCTTTTTGCGGTAAACCAAGCCCTTTTCATACAAGCGTTTAAAGATAAACTGACCCCAGCGGTAATAGTCGGGACGGCAGGTGCTAACCTCGCGTTCCCAGTCCAGGCCAAAGCCCATGCCATCAAACTGGATGCGCATGGCAGCGATGTTTTCTTCGGTGGTCAGGCGCGGATGGCTGTTATGCAAAATGGCATAGTTTTCGGCGGGCATACCAAAGGAATCATAGCCCATGGGCTGCATCACGCTGTAGCCTTCCATCAGCTTCAGCCGCGTAACCGCATCGCCAATGGAATAATTGGACGCATGGCCGATATGGAGAACTCCGGATGGATAGGGAAACATTGATAGCACATAGTACTTGGGCTTGTCGCTCTTTTGGGGAGCGTTAAAAATCTTTTTCTCTTTCCAAACTTGTTGCCATTTGCGCTCGATTGCGCCAAAAGGGTATTCCATGGTATTCTCCATTCACATCAGTTTATTTATTAGCGTTTTACCAAAATTGGCAGACAGGGGAATTGTCAAGAAAAAGGTGTTTTCTGGCTATCCCCATAGCTTAGCCTTCTATACATGGAAGATTTTTCTTGACGGGAAATCTGGAGTTCAATTAATGTAAAATCAGTTCATTGTATCACCTGTAACGTGTTCAAAACATAAATTGTATTTAGCAAAGACCTGCAATTTGGTCTTTATTGAATGTGAGTAACAATGTTTGGAATTTGCACCATTCGTTGGGACTCTGCTTATCTGATGTCATGTCAATGATGGGGAAGCTTATTTCTCCCTCTGCTGATGGCAATCTGGCGATTGCCAGCCCAAGCATGACAGGACATTAGCGATAGAGGTGTGTATCATGAAATATTACGTTTTAGTTTTTGTTTGCCTATTGGCAACCCTCAGCCCTCTCAGTGCGGATATATATAATTCCACTTTAGCAGGAGGCTGGTGGTTCGATCCTGCTACCTGGCAAAGCAGCACTTTCCCCGATGCAGACGATGAAGTTCATATATACGGCATTGTGTGGACGACTGGCGATGCCTTATGCAACGACCTTTACATCCATGGCAGCGATGCCATGCTGAAGGCTGCTGATAATTTTAGCGGTTCCATCACCGTGTATGGCAACCTTGAAGCATATGGCTGGATGTGCAACAGCGGCAGCTACAATCTAACAGTGAATCTGTATGGAAACCTGTCCATTGGATATCATTTCATGCCTCAGAGCTTCAACTGGCTGGGGGTGGGAGATAAGACCCTCGGTTGCTACGGTGATCCGAATTTTGGTCTCAAGGCCAGATATACCAACATTGCTGCTGAGGTGGGAACCATCTATGCCGTTACCGACCTTAACTTCCTGCCGGGGTTTACAACAGCTTCACAGATTGTGGGAGTAACCGAGCAAGCAACGATATCGCTCTTCGATCCTGAGACCAGAACCACCCACAACCTATACAGCCGCAGTTGCTACCTGGAAAAGCTTAAGATTCTGGGGGACGGCAGCAGTGTATTTAATTTCAATAACGACAGCAGCCTTTCCGGAGTCCATATTAAGGACTGCGAACTGGAGAACCTTGTAACCACCGGCATTCATAATTTTGATACAGGCTGCTCTATCAAAAATATCACCAATAATGGGAATATCCATAATTATCCCTCCGGTACACGCACGGTCACGCAATACGGAACCCTGGTCAACAATGGCCAGATATCATCTTTGTATGGTTATTATTTAACCCTCCATTGTTATGGCAACATCATCAACAACGGCCTTTTCTATCCCTACGCCCTATATCTGAAGGGATCTGAGCCCCGGACTTTGCAGAGCTCGGAAATATATCCCATCAAAGCAACTGGCGCGATCTATGGTGAAGCGGGGCTTGGCAGCATTTATTCCGGTGAGCAGCTTTATATTACAGATGTGCCGAACATCAATGGCCCGATCAGTTTCAAGGCCTATACCCAGGGACGGACGGAGCTGCCCAGAACGATCTATTTCAACAATATCTATGTAGTCAACTGTAACATCCAGGGAATTGCCAACTCTGCCATTCATGGCACCAATCTGAAATTGGACAACACGCCACTATCAGACATCGCCATCCAGGGAACCATCAGCTTATCCGGAACTTCGCCGATGACCAATGCCGTAAACTACGGCACTATCCAGAATGGGAGCTCAGGTTCCAGCACAGTTTCAATCTATGGAGATTTTGTCAATTATGGCACAGTGAGATCATTCTGGAGTAATTATCTAACAATCCATGCCTATGATGATGTCCGCAATTACGGCACCTGGACAAACCATACTCTGAAACTGTATGGAGATGACTCTCAGAACATCTGTTTTGGTGCTGGACATCCTTTTGCCGGAACCTATTTGTATGACATGACCCCAGCTTCTGCTTTGTATGTGGTGGAAGATGATCTTTATATCCAGGCCAATACCATGGATCTGGATTACGGCACCCTATACCTGAACCCGGGAGGCTTTGATCTACATCTGAGCGGAACCCTGCTGATGGAAGCCAATATTGTCTCAGATTTAGGCAACAACCTCTGCATGAGCGGATCAAGCCGCCTCAACGGTGTTGGCTTCCAGTCCATCACCAACAATGGGATCATGTATTTGAACAGTGCCACAAACTTCAGCGGAAGCTTGGTGAATCTTGGCACGATAAGTAATTATGGGGCTTCGATTCTCCTGACAGTGGCTGGCATCCTTACCAATAACGGTTCTATCGAAAACGCGTCAGGTTACTATCTAAGTGTAAATATTGGCGGAAACTTGATTAATAATGGCACCTGGAACAATTATTACACCAGGTCTAACGGAACAGCAGACCAACTGATCCACTTCCCTCCGGATCATCCCTATTCAGGCAGCTACTTCACCGATACCGTAGCTGATTCCCATCTCTACTCCGATTCCGACCTTAGCTTTGTGAATTGCAGTATAGACCTGAATTATGCCCAGTTGCGGCTTCAGTCCGGCCGAGAAGCCTATGACCTCAGTCTGAATAGTTGTAACATCTATGATATCCATTTCATCAGTGGACTGGGCAGCGTTCTTACGGCCACAAATGCAGGCATATTCAGCAATTGCAGCTTTCAATCCATCACTCTGGAGGGTACTATCAACCTCAACAGCAACATCAGCTTTAGCGGAGACCTGGTAAATAACGGCATCCTGCAAAACTCGGGAAATTCAATCACCCTCACCGTGGGAGGAAACATTACAAACAACGGGACAATTCAGAACTACGGCTATATCCTTAACATCAATCTGGCTGGTTCTGCCATAAACAACGGCACCTGGAGCAACAATACACTGAAGCTAAATGGAACCGTTGCCCAACTGATTCACTTTCCCTTGGCCCATCCTTTTACGGGGACAAACCTTAATGGCAACAACGCCTCAGCGGTTGTGCAGACAGATTGCGACAGCTATTTCACCAATACATATATGGACTTGAACTACAGCCAATTGGTGCTCAGCGGTGGATATGATCTGGTATTGAACAACGCTACGCTGCAGGAAGCAGTAGTTATCAGCGATGAAAGCAGCGTCCTAAACATGACAGGAGGCGGGGTGGGCAACACAAGTTTCCAATCCATCACCATGAGCGGGACTGTATCACTTAACAGCAATACCTATGTTTATGGAAACCTGATTAATCTGGGCACAATACGAAACAGTGGAAGCAGCTATCGTCTGTATGTTGGGGCTAATCTTGACAATCAGGGGGAGATGATCAGTTATTCCTCTTATTATTTATACGTGCACTGCGCCCAAAACCTTGTAAACAGCGGAACCATAGCTTCTTACCAGTTGGATTGTAACGGTAATGTTACTCAATATCTTACAAACACCGGCTCCATAGCTGTTACCAGCTTCACAGACAGCCATGCGGCAAGCCCTCTTGTCCTGCTTACGGATCTTAGTTTAATCAATGCCCAAATCGATTTGAACAGTGCCAACCTCGTGCTAAACCAAGGCAGCCGCTACGGTTGTGTTCTGAGCCTCAGCGGAGGTTGGTTAAGTGAAACCAGCGTTACCGGTGGCAACGGAGCTAAATTGATCATGAGCAATGGAGCCTATCTGAGCTCTGTAAGCTTTGACGATATAATTTGGGAAGGAACCATCCTGCTTGGCAGCAACATCGGCGTAAACAACCTAAACAACTTTGCCACGGTAAAAAATACCTCCAACACTTCAGCTACGTTAACGGTGCATCAACGTTTGGACAACCAGGCCAGCGGACAATTCGCCAATAACACTTATTTGCTTTATCTGGATGTTCACGGTGATGTTTACAATTATGGGCAGATCCAGAATTATGACATCGATTTCGTTGGCACAGGAAACCAGAATTTATATCAGTACCCGGCTGCGGATCTTATCCGCTGTCAGCTATTCCACAAGACGGCGAGCAGTGGGGATATTACTCTGCTGTCTGATCTGCGCCTGGAAAATTGCGCCCTGAGTCTCAATGGCCGCAGCCTCAATATGCAAGGCGGCGGCATCGATCATGGCCTCTATATGAACGGTGGAAATGTGAGCAGCATTACCCTTGTGGCTCCGGGAAATTCCATTCTGAACCTAAGCGGTGGTTGCTATCTAAGCGGTATCAGCGGAGGAAATCATACCCTATTGGGTGATTTTTCCATGGCAGGAAACTGCTATTTCGGCAATCTGATCAACAGCGGAATCTTTAAAAATCAATCCTCTTCAAATGCAAATGTTTATGTTTCTGGAAACCTGATTAACAATGGCAGCACCGCCAACAACAGCTACAGCCTCTACTTTCATGTCTCTGGAAATTTGACTAACAACGGCACTTTGGCTAACCGGCGGGTTTATATGACAGGAACACAAAACCAGCAGGTGCAATTAAACGGAACTGAAACCCTGGAATATCTCGTGCTCAATTCGGATGTTGGTTCTGCTAGCTGGTATCACGACGGAATGCTTGCCGGCAGCGGAACCTCAATCAACCTGGCCATGGTCGATCCTAATATCTATGGCACTTGGCAGCCCTTCAACTCAGGCTTGGGAACCTGGGGCAGAAGCATACATATCAGCCCGGTTGGCACTTTGGATGCACCGGAGAACCTCAGCATTTGCCTTCATGCAGACGGTGTGAAACTTTGCTGGAACCAAGTAATTGGAGCTACCAGCTATACAGTTTATGCATCCGATAACCCAGAGGGGGGATTCCCTGTTCTGCTGAGCGGGATTGCAGATCCCAATCCTGGAGATGGAATTGTGGAACAGGTGCTGGAAGCCAGCCTGATGAGGAAGTTCTTTAAGGTTACAGCCAATTACTGAATAAAACCATTTCGCATTACTGTTGCGGGATTATCCTCCAGAAAAGTTTACCTTTTCTGGAACTGGAGTTTGGACATAATCTATCGATTTACATCCACTCCCAGCCTCCGATTTAGATTGAGATTTAGCTCTTCTTGCAGCTTTTCATCAGCTGCGAGCTCGCGCCGTAACAGATTTACCATATCATTGCACGACGGTCGTATTGAACCCTTTCTCCACTTGGGTTGAGGCAGATAGCCATCGCTTCGGTGGATGCCATAGCACTTCAAGCTCATCAGCAGAATAATGCTATATGCCGCAATGAGTAATGCCGGGGCTTTGACCACAGCGTTTATGTTC
>DIXL01000116.1:0-7376 GCA_002428685.1 Cloacimonetes bacterium UBA6081
GGATAACTCCCCTACCCCTATCAATACAATTTGCGACATACTAAGTTTGACACAACACTAGGACGAAGATGAAATCGAAGCAATGGATAAATCTATTACTACAACAAAAGGGTATCGCATGGCCTTATAATGCGTTACAAGCTTCTTCCTGTTAGGCTGCTACCATTTTACAAGCTCATGTGTGTAGGAAACATTAGTAATTTATATCCTTAAGCATTTAGCTTGCTGTTCTACACAGCCTTAGCCCCAGTCCTTGCGGAACCAGATGCGGACTGCTAAAGCCTCTATAAAAATTGCCACAGAGGAAAAAAGGAGAACCCCAAGCTCCTCCCCGCATGGTGCGATAGGTGCCTGTAAGTTGGCCATGAGGATTGTATTGAATTGAACTGGGGTAATGGAAATACCAATCCCAGCACCACTCATAAACATTACCGCTCATGTCGTAAAATCCCAGGCCATTGGGAGCTTTCTGACCCACTTCATGTGCTTCGTTTACGGGATTTGCCATACACCAGGCCACGGTGCCAAAGTTATTGGAACCGCTATAGATATAGTCCGGATTCATGGTTGCTCCACGGGCAGCATATTCCCATTCCGCTTCAGATGGCAAACGATAGCCATTGGCGTTCCAATCGCAAATAACTTCATTCCAGGTGGGGTTGTTCATCAGGGGAATATCTCCCCAAACAGTCGGATTGGTAGTTCCGGAAATGCTGTAAACCGGAGTGTAGCCATCTTTTATGCTTAACATATTGCAAAATTTGATGGCTGCATACCAACTAAGCCCATAAACAGGATAATAATCTCCCGCTCCGTAAGCATTATCTGGAATGGAACCAACCACAGCCGCATACTGGCTTTGCAGCAGTTCATATTTGCTTAGGTAAAAAGAGTTTAAATATATGGTATGCGTGGGATATTGATCGTCGTTATAGCCTTCGCCTCTGGTGTCACCCATGGTTACAGAACCTGAGGGAACCAAAAGCATCTCCAGCGGTGGAGTAAGGTCTATTTCGTATAAGGCATAAACAGGTTGACTGGGTATAAAGTTTTGATTAAAGGCCATTGCTCCCAGAATTGTTGTTTCGCTAATGGTAAGAGGCCCGGTGTATAAACTGGAGCTTTCAGTTGGAACGGTTCCATCAGTTGTGTAGCGGATAGAAACTCCTTCGAGTGCACAATGGATGCCAACTGTTTGTATGGCATTGTAGCTACCTTCCGGAACATCGAATGTAGGTTTCGGGAGGGTTTCAAGGTATATTAGAAAGTTGCAGGATACCACTGCACTGGGCAGATATCCCTGTTTATATGCCCTGACTTTTAATGTACACCATGTGGAAATAGTGAAAGGCTCTGTATAAATGGATGATTCTGCATTTGGTTCGCTTCCATCCAAGCTGTAAAAAATTGTAGCTCCAGGAGTAGTGCAGTTAATAGTAACAAGCGGGGGAATAGCAAATGAGCCCCCTAATGGCAATATTTCAGGATTTGCCACCGATAAATCTTCCGGTTTTGTAGTGCTGTGGCAACCTAAGCTTAGCAGTAAAGCTACCAGAGCAATAACAAAGATAAGTCTCGTTGTTTTCACTATCTCCTCCCTGATTTCATTGCGAACATCTAAAATCGTGCTTAAGTCCGTTATTCTGTGTGTAATTTTTTGTCAATTAAAATCATTCCAACTTGGGTGTAAAGATTTCCATAAATTCCGACACCGGTTAAAACCGGTTAGGGGAAAAGGTGGCCTGCAAAACACATGGGTTAAAACCCACGACTATCATCCGACACCTTCTTCTTGCCAAAACTTTTTTTCTCTTTAACTTAACAATATACTACTATAAGGAGGCCCCATGCTTAGCGATATGGACATTGCCCAAACCGTTCCACTAAAAAACATCGATGAGATAGCCGGAGCTTTAGGTTTAACTTCCAAAGAAATAGACCATTATGGCGATTATAAGGCTAAAATCCGTTATTCCACCATGGACAGGCTGGCAGGAAACCCCTTTGGTAAGCTGATTTTGGTTTCTGCCATAACTCCCACCCCTGCCGGAGAGGGTAAAACCACTGTCTCAATCGGGCTTTCGCAAGCTCTCAATCGTTTAAAGCAGAAATCTATTGTGGCACTACGTGAGCCTTCGCTTGGGCCGGTATTTGGCATCAAAGGTGGTGCCGCAGGGGGTGGATACAGTCAGGTTTTACCTATGGAGGATATCAACCTGCACTTTACCGGTGATTTTCATGCCATAACCACTGCTAATAACACCCTGGCAGCCTTGATAGACAATCACGTTTATTATGATAACGATTTAAAGCTTGATCCCCGACGCATAAGCTGGAGAAGGGTTCTTGATGTGAACGACAGGATGCTGCGTAAAATTGTGATTGGCTTAGGTGGTAGCAAACAAGGTTTTCCGCGGGAAGACGGTTTTGATATTACTCCCGCCAGCGAGATTATGGCAATTCTATGCCTTTCCAACAACATGGACGAACTAAAAGAGCGCATCGGCAAGATTACGGTTGGTTTTACCTATGATGGTGAACCGGTGCAAGTGAAACAATATGGCTATGAGGGAGCTATTGCTGCCCTGCTGAAAGATGCTTTGAAACCCAATATTGTGCAGACAACCGAAAACACTCCGGCCTTTGTGCATGGCGGTCCTTTTGCCAATATTGCACAGGGAGCAAACAGCATTTTGGCCACAAAGACAGCTTTGCGGCTTTGCGATTATGTGGTTACGGAAGCAGGTTTTGGCTTTGATTTGGGGGCAGAAAAGTTCTTTGATCTGGTCTGCAAATATGGTGGTTTTTGCACCAATGCTGTGGTTTTGGTGGCAACCGTTCGCGCTTTAAAAATGCACGGGGGAGCAAAGCTGAAGGACATTTCAGCTCCCAATCCAAAGGCTGTGGAAGCAGGATTGGTAAATCTGTCCAAACACTTGGAAAACATCCACAAATTCGGTATGAAATCTGTAGTGGCAGTAAATCGCTTCCCTACCGACACAGAAGAAGAGCTACAGATAATTGTGGAATTTGTTAAAGCAAACTACTTTGATGTAGGCGTGGTGGATTTTCATGCCAAAGGCGGTGAAGGTGGACTGGAGCTTGCCTCCAAGGTCATTGGTCTGGTGGATAAGGATATCTGCCAATATCATGGCCTTTACGATTGGAATAGCCCTGTGAAAGATAAAATATTCACTGTTGCCTCGGAGATTTATGGAGCGCAAAAGGTGGATTATACCGCAGATGCCAAGGCAGACCTGAAGAAGATTAACAAGTATGGCTTTGATAAACTGCCTATTTGTATTGCCAAAACGCAGAAATCGCTATCTGATAATCCCGAATTGATTGGCCGACCTAAAGACTTTTTGGTAACGGTGCGCGAAATTCTGATTGCCAGTGGAGCAGGTTTTTTAATCCCCATAACCGGTGAGATTATGCGCATGCCCGGCTTGCCAAAACACCCTTCGGCAGAAACGATAGATGTGGAATCCGATGGCAACATAAGCGGACTTTTTTAATCTGATACAAGCTAAAACATAGCCCAAAACTTAAGCCCCGGATTTGCACCCGGGGCTTTCACATTATTTTACCTTAGCAGGTTCTCCCTTACGAAGTTCTCACTTACGAAGTTCTCACTTACGAAGTTCTCCCCTGCCGCAGGCTCACACTATTTCATCATAATCATCTTCTTGGTGCTGCTGTATTTACCAGCATTCATCTTGAAGAAATATACACCGCTTGATACGGGACGGTTGTTATCATCCACGCCCTTCCAAACCACGCTGTGAGGACCGGCTGCTTTGGCTTCATCAACCAAAGTTTTTACTCTCTGCCCTTTCACATTGTAGATTTCGATGGTTACGGGAGTATTTTCCATCACGCTGTAACTAATGGTGGTTTCCGGATTGAAGGGATTGGGGTAGTTTCCTTTCAGCTCTGTTGCGACAACTGGTGCCAGGCCGTCTTCATTGGAAACGCTCCCACCCACGCTATGCAGGGTAAAATCATCCACGAAGAAGATGTATTTATCATTACCCACGTTGCGGATGGCAAGGTAAATGCTTTGACCATCATAAGCAGAGAGGTCAAAAACATATTCTGTCCAGACCGCTGGAACCGTAACTGGTGTGGCTCCGGTTAAATAGAACTGGAAGCCTTGAGGAATGGGAGTGGCAATTGTAGATATGCCAACCCGCATTTGTTCCAGATAGCTTGGACTCATGCTGCGGGCATAGAATTTCACTGCGCTATTGGTTCCCAAATTTGCCCTGGGAGTAATCATCCAATCGATGTTAGGAGCATTTCCACCTTGGGCAGCAGGGATAGCGGCAAAACTGGCGGCCATCTTGGCTCCACCATGCGCTGCCACTGTTGTAAGGGCAGGAGTTGTGGCACTGGGATTAAAGATCATGAATGACATTGGGCTTCCACTACCTGGGAAGGTGATATTTGTAATCCCATAAGTAATCGAGAGATCTTGATCCAAGAGTGTCCAGGGAGCAAAGAGCAGCGAGAAATCGGGATAGCTTTCATAGGTTTCGGTAAAGAAAGCTGGGGCAAGAACTACATTCACTACTGCATTCACTGTGGCAGGAACAGATTCGCCCGTGGTGTAAACGGCTGTTACGCCATAAACATAGGTGGCATTGGGTAAATCCAATTCGGAGAAGGTAGTGATGGTGGGATCGTTTATCGAATCGATCAGCACATTATCACGATAGACCTTGAAGCCGGTAAGAGCACGGTCGCGGGTAGCATTCAAGTTCTTGTGATTCACTGCCAGGGTTCCGTTGGTGGAGGCTGGTTTTGTTTCGGCAATAGGCTGTAAAACCATAGCTTTCTGTCCGGCACCATCAGCCACAAAGGTTTGAATTAACCAATTAAAGGTAAGGGTTGGTTCCAAGGCGGTCAGGGTGGACCATGCGCCATCGGAATAGATCATGTTGCCTTTACCTTCAATCTGCGGGCCAGCATCGCAACCGGCAGGATAACCGGTAGTCGTATTGCAATTGAACCCAACATAAATTTCGCTATTGGCAGGAATTGGAATTGGAGTCGGCAAAATGTGCAGGTTCCATTCATCTATCACAGGATTGGCAATCAGCTGAGAATACACCAGGGTTCCAGCACCTGTAGCACTGCCACCGGTCCAGATTTTTACAGTGTAGGTGCTACTAACTTCAGAGGGAACAAACTTCACCTGAGTTATAGCATCACCGGCATAGGGAGCCAAATCGGCAACCGGCCAACGGTGTGCTACGTCGAAATTAAAAGCACTATCTGTGCCGATGCTGTTACCCAAAACGTCGTTACACCAGGTAATCCAGCTTCCGGGAGTCGGGGCTTCGGGGCTTGTCCAGTTCAGGGTTACATCGTTTCCGGTTACGATAGCGGTCAAATCCGTTGGCGGATTGTTGGGAGGCAGAATTACTGCACTGACTGGACCAACTGGAACGGATTCACCGGCATCATAAATGGCAGTAACCGTATAGGCATAGGTTCCAACTGCCAAAGCATTGTCGTCATAAACCAGGGTGGTTGGACTGGTAAGAGTAGCAATAACCACACCATCGCGATATACTTTGTAGCCCAATAAAGGACGAACTGGAGCCTGCCAGACAAGATGGACGTTATTACCTGTTACAGTTGCAGTTAAATTTGTAGGAGGATTCAGGGCTTCCGTCAGTTCGGTTACACTGAAGGTATCCAGATACAAATAGAACATATTGATAGCACTATGTCCATGGAATCCAATGTAATAGACTCCAGTTGTAGTTACAGGAACAACCACTTCGGCCAAATTATAGGTAACATTGGTAATAGCCAGGTTTTCGTAAATCATCGTGGTTAGTCCGGCAGCGGTGGGAGCAGTTCCCAGATAAACAGTCAGCTTTTCCGGATAGGTTGCGCTGTTGGCACGATAATAGAACTTCACTTTGTAAGAATATGGAGCGGTGAAGGTTAAGGGCGGAGTTACCAGCCAATCATCCATAGCCACAGAAGTGCTATAACGAATACGCATGGAGTTTGGAGTGGTATCCGCATTGCCGGCATAGCTTTCCCAGCCATAGGGGTCGGCGTTGGCATTGATGGATGTCCAGCCAACCGGAAGGGCCGGAGGCGTGGCTTCATCAAAATTGTTTATATAGGGATACACGGTTACAATTGGATTTGCCAGGGTGGTAAAGCTCCAAACCGGGCAGTTAATAGCGTCGCCAACGGCGTTAAAAGGCACTATCTGCCAATAGTAAACGGTGCTATAGGTAAAATCGGCCGGATCATAAACAGTCACGGTTTGCGTAGTGCCATTTACAATGTTGGTGGGAGGGTTGTTGGTGCCAAGATAAACTTTGTAACCATCAACTGTTCCGCCACCGGGAGCCCAACTGAGATTGGCAGAGTTGCTCACATTGGTGGCAGCATTGGCAGGAACGGGATTTTGAGCTGGAAGAGGAACTTCACCTATTTGGGCAGGGGAAAAAGTGAAGGTTAATCCATTGGCAGGAAAAACGGTTGCGCTCAAAGTGCAGCTATTGTTGTTGGCAGTTCCCGCGGCAGTTGCACTCCAGTCGGTTGTAGTGGTGCGATTACTAAAATCTGCATTGGAATCGCCTCTTATACCTACTTGAATTGTGGCAGCAGTAGTGGCTGTTACAGTAGTAAATGCTCCGTAAACGTATTGCACCTTGTTGCCACTTTCCAAAAGTTGAATTTGAAAACTAAAAATATCATTGGCAGTCGCGGTAGGGGCACGCTTCCAGTTCTTCCACTGAACGGTGAAAATGCGGTTGGGGGCTGTTCCGCTGGTTAGGGACATCAGGGTGCCGTCATCGCGGGATTTGATGTCACGATTTAAAGCAGCAACGATGTTATTTGTGCCGGTGGCAGCACTGATGGCAACATTGTTTGTTACCACATTGTCGCCCATGGCTATAAAACCATTGGAAGCAATGCTGACCGTGGTGTAATCAACAGCATTGTAAGTAAAAGTAAAGCCCAACGGAATAGATAAGAAACATTCGTTATCGTTTGCGCTGGTGCCGTGAATTGTCCCCCCACTGATTTCAGTAAATGTTCCCAATGTGGAAGCGAATGAATACTCATTCACCGCAGCCCAAGCATTGAGTGCAAATGCTGATAAAATCAGCAGAAAGAGGAGTTTTTGAACGTGTGCTTTCATAGCATCTCCTTTCTTTGTAATAACCAAATTAGATTATAATACTTTGTCTTGCATAGAATTGTGCGGCTTTATAGCCTGCAAACAACTCCAATGTGCACTGTGTGAAACGTGTCTATAGTGTCAAGCAAAACTTATTCCGAATTAATAAAAAATAACTACTGCATTGCTCTTTGCTAGTGTTGTGTCAAACTTAGTA
>DIXL01000116.1:7395-52383 GCA_002428685.1 Cloacimonetes bacterium UBA6081
ATCTCCTGATTGCCACAAGCCGATCAGGAGATCGTCTTCCCTATGCTTGACATGACACTAGTGATGTGTCAAACTTAGTATGTCGCAAATAGTATTGGAGTGGCGATCTCCTGATTGCCACAAGCCGATCAGGAGATCGTCTTCCCTATGCTTGACATGACACTAGGATGAAAGCCCAAATCAAAATGGGAGCAAAAAAAATGGTGGGTGATACTGGATTCGAACCAGTGACCTCTACGATGTGAACGTAGCGCTCTAACCAGCTGAGCTAATCACCCACAAATGTGGACAGGGAAAAGGATGGTGGGAGATACTGGATTCGAACCAGTGACCTCTACGATGTCAACGTAGCGCTCTAACCAACTGAGCTAATCACCCACTATGTTGTCATATTTTTTTGCATAGTTTTTTTGTCAAGTGCGTTGTGAGTAATGAGAGAAGAAGGTAGCCAAAATAAAAAGATTAGGCGAATTATGTGTTTTTTAACATTTATGCCTGTTTGGGAATAAAACTTGCTTTCAATTCGGGTGTATTAAGAAAGTAACAACATGCAGGAGGAACAATGAAACGCATAGTGTTAATTCTAATTCTGCTCGCCACGCTTAGTTTGGCTTTGGCTAATGTCATGCCATCTTATGCTCTTAAGAAAGTATGGGTGGATGCCAATGGAGATTTGCAGGTAAAGTTTTTTGCTGAAACGCTCTTTGGAAATGTAGGCATAGATTTGTTTGATGGCAGCGAACACTTTGTGGAGACAATTGATTTTGACAATCCCGCTAACTTTACAAAAGTATATCCAGACGCTGCAGTAAGCTCTACCTCAGGCAATATCACAGTTTCCAATAATTTGTGGACTTATGGCGTTGGCGATGTGGTTCATTGGGGAGCCGGTTTGGAAAACGACCTTAGTCCTTTAGCTTCCGGGGAATGCGCCATGCAGGTTCATCATCCGTTCTATTCGGATACCTCGGTGCTGTGGGTGAAAGAACTGGACTTGTATATGGATAGCAGCCATTGGCCTGAAACCCGCAGTAATCTTGAAGTTAGCATTGTGGATTGCTATGGCTCGCCAGTGGCCAATTATCCGGTTTTTATGTGGAGCGAGCAAATGCCCACTGCGGTTACAGATGTTAGCGGACATTATACCACTGAGGTTTTAAGCACCAAATTGCGCGTTTTGGTTAAGCATCCCCAAACTCAGGAAGCTGTGCTCGACACCACCTTTTTTGCCGAACCGCTGCAAATTTATACGTTTAATGTGCAGTTTCCGGAAACTGCTGTTAGTGACCTGGAGTATTTGGGCACCTTCAAGGTTTATCCATCAGTATTGCGGAATGCGGAAGATCTGCACCTCAGCTTTGATGGCAAGCTTGGCAGCGAAGCTAAGGTGGAACTCTATGACCTGAAAGGCAGGATAATAGCCAGGCATAACTACAGCGGCACAGATTTTGCCTGGCAACTTCCCTATCTAACCAATGGAGTGTATTTTGTCAAGCTGGTGAACGGTAAACAAGACCTGGGAAGCCGTAAACTTATAATTCTGAAGTAAGACAACAACTAAATTACGCAATGCGGGAGGAACAATGAAACGCACTTTGTTTATTCTTATTATGCTTGGCATTGTCAGCCTGGCAGTGGCAAATCCCCTACCCTCCATTTATGTGAATAAATTCTGGATAAACGGAGATGGAGACTTAACCTTAAAATTTTCCGATTTTATGAGCGAGCAAACAGCTTTGGTTGATCTGTATGATGGCACTAATCACTTCGTGAATACCATCGATTTTAGCAGTGTGCCAAACCTCTTAGTGGTTTATCCTGAGGCCGCCGTAAGTGCTTTGCAAGGTTACTTTATGGTAACAATCAACCAAATGACAGACTCGATTGAAGAAGTTCATTGGGGCTCTGAGCTGACCAACGACATAAGTTCTTTGGCAACAGGTGAATGCGGAATGCAGGCTTATGTGTCTGATGGATTTGATAGCACTGTAGTCAGATGGGTGAAGGAACTGGATCTTTATCCCAACAGTCAATGGTGGCCTGTGGCGCATAGCAATATTGATGTAAGCGTTGTTGACACCTTTGGTAACCCTATTGCAGATTATCCCGTTTATGTCTGGTTTGAGATCGTCCCCTGGGATTACACTAACGAAACCGGACACATGCTGGGGGAAGTTTTCAGCAGCAAACTGCATATAGTAGTAAAGCACCCGCAAACCCAGGAGGCTTTTTGCGACACCACCTTCTTTAGCGAACCGGGGCAAACGTATAGCATCAATGCGCAGTTCAACGATTCTGAGGCAAATGATTTGCTAACCCCGGGAATAAGAGGAAACTTACACATCTATCCTAATGTCTTGCGGCGCAATGAGCAAAGCTTGCATCTGAGCTATGACGGCAAATTGCAAGCCAATAGCAGGGCAGAGCTTTTTGATCTAAAAGGCAGATTGGTGGCCAGGCAGGATTTTATAGATTCCGGCATGGATTGGCAACTGCCAAAACTAACCAGCGGGGTGTATTTTGTGCACTTAGTTAGCGGAAAACACAGCTTGGGTAGCAGTAAACTGATTATCCTGAAATGAAGCCAATAAATACGATAATCTTGAAAGATAGCTAAGGGAGGAACAATGAAACGTTTATTATTGGCAGTAATGCTGGTACTTATAGTTGCCACGGCGATGGGCAACCCGCTGCCCATAATATTTGTCAGCAAGTTCTGGTTTGATGCAAATAATGTGTTGCAGCTTAAGTTTTCTCATTTTGCCCCAAACATCGATGCTGCCAGTATAGATTTTTTTGACGGCAGCAATCATATCATTCGCGAAATCGATTTTAGTGTGCCGGCAAACCTGATTCAGAGCTATCCCGAGGCAGCGGTTACGCCTCAACAGGGTTATTTTATGCTTGCTTGGGGCGATACTATTTGGGAACAAGAGACCGCAAGCTGGGGGCCAAGCCTGACCAATGACCTCAGTTCCATCTCTGCTGAAGAATGCGGAATGCAGGTGTATGTGTCGGAAGGGGTTGAATACACTACAAAGAGATGGGCGAAAGAGCTGAAGATTTATCCCGATAGCGAAATGTATCCGGTTACGCATAGCACCCTGGATCTGGCGTGTTTTGATTTCAGCGGTGCACCCATGGAAGATATTCCATTTTGGATGTGGTATTTCTATATTCCCTACGGCTATACCGGAGTGGACGGGCACTACAACCAGGATATTTACTGCATGAAACTGAATATAAAAGTGAAACATCCCGCCACTCAGGAAGTAGTATGCGACTCCACCTTTTTTGCCGAACCTAACCAAACCTATCCGGTGAATGTGCATTTTCACCATGTGGGAATTAGCGACCCCACTACGCAAGTGGTTCCGGCCAAGCTGATTGTGGCACCTTCGGTTTTGCGGCTGAGTCAGGGCTGCACTGTTACATTGGATTATGCAGGCAAGCTATCCGGCCAGACCAATGCTGAAATATACGATTTGAAGGGCAGATTGGTAGCCAAAACAGCTTACACAGCAAGTGGCATGGATTGGCAACTGCCTCCCATGGCCAGCGGGGTATATTTTATCAATTTGAATTGCAGTGGCCAGTCGTTGAGCAAAGCCAAGCTGATTGTATTAAAGTGAAGTATCTGCTTCTGATTGCGCTTTGCGTGCTAAGCTCGCTGCTAGTGGGGCTTAGCTTTGAAGCAGAGGAATTGCAATTCACCCTGTCCAAGGGCGAATGGGAAATGGATGGTCTGTTTCACTTTGCCAATTACAGAGAGATAGAGGTTTCGCAAGCGATATACTTTCCTATTCCATCCGACAGCCTCAGCTTACAGCCTGCGTTGCTGGCCCTGGAAGTGATAGACGCAAGCGAAGCAAGCTGCCAATTGATTCAGCAGACCAAGGGTGGGATCTCTTTTATGCTAAGCATGCCGGAAAAGTCTTTTTGCACTTTAAGGATCGCTTATCGGCAGAGCTTACTTGGAAATAAGGCCAAATATATCATCACTACTGCAAATTCCTGGGGAAAACCGCTGAGCTATGCCAGCTATAAACTAATTGTGGGTAGCGAAACAACCATCAGCAAGCTCCCTTTTGCAGAGCAGAAAATAACCACAGAAGGCTATTTATGGGAGTTTTATGAGTTTAGCCCGCAGCATGAGTTTGAGGTGGAGTTTAATTAGTGCTGGAGTGCTGGAGTGTTTGAGACAGGTGTCGTGTGTGGAGTGTTTGAGACAGGTGTCGTGTGTAGTCCTTTCAGCCGGAGTGTTTGAGACAGGTGTCGTGTGTAGTCCTTTCAGCCTTGAAATTGGGAGATAGCTTTAAAATTGGGTTTGGCTGAAACGACTCCACTCTTTCTTTTATCTCACTGCTTAAGCTCTCCCCTGCGAAGTTCTCCCTTGCGAAGCTCTCCCCTGCGAAGCTCTCCCCTACCAAAATTTCACAGAAACTATTTGACACATATCACCTATTTGGATTAGCTGCAACAAAAAAGAAATAAACCCCAGAGGAATAATGAAGATTTTAGTGCTCAATTGTGGAAGTTCGTCCATAAAGTATCAACTTATAGATATGGAAACAAAGGAGTTAATGGCCGAAGGCATTGCCGAAAAAATTGGCGAAGACATAGCTCTTTTTACCTATAAAAGCATTAAATTCACCAAGAAAAAGCGTGAGATGGTAATAGATAACCATGAGCAGGGCTTGCAGTTAATCTTGGAAGCTTTGGTTGATCCCACCAATGGTGTTTTACACAGCCTGGAAGAAATTGACGGGGTTGGTCATCGCCTGGTGCATGCAGGCGAATACTATTCCGATGCTGTAATGGTTACCGACCATGTAATTGATGTGATGCGGGAGTGCATTTCGCTGGCACCGCTGCACAATCCTGCCAACTTGAAGGGAATTGAAGCAGTGCTTGCCAGTATGCCAAATTGCCCTCAATGTGGGTTGTTTGACACAGCTTATCATCAAACCATGCCAGCAATGGCATATCTTTATCCCTTGCCTTTGGATTTTTACACCACCCATAAGATTCGCCGCTATGGATTTCATGGCACCAGCCACAAGTATGTAAGCCTGAAAGCTGCGGAGTTTTTGGGACTTGATATTGGCAAACTGAAAATTATTTCCTGTCATCTGGGTAATGGAGCTTCCATCACAGCCATCAAAAATGGTAAATCTATCGACACTTCAATGGGTTTAACCCCTTTGGAAGGACTAATGATGGGCACCCGCTGTGGTGATATTGATCCGGCTATTCCAATTCATATGCAGCAGCAGCTTGGCATGAGTGTGGACGAAGTTAACAGCATCTTGAATAAAAAAAGTGGGATGCTTGGACTTAGCCACATCTCTAACGACATGCGAGAGATTGAAGAAGAAATTTTGGTTCGCAACAACCCCAAGGCTATCATAGCTCACGACGTATATTGTTATCGTATAAAGAAATATATCGGCGCTTATTTTGCTGCGCTCAATGGTCTGGATGTTTTAATTTTTACTGGGGGAGTGGGAGAAAGAATGCCCATTCTACGCGAACAAGTGTGCCGGGATATGGATTCCATAGGGATAAAACTGAATGTTGAAGAAAACTCCAAGTTTACCGATGACATCCAATTACTCAGCACTCCTGATTCGAAAGTAACTGTTCTAAAAATTCCAACCAACGAAGAACTTATGATTGCTCTGGAAACGGAGCACTTACTTAAGCAGGTGTGATGAATTCAATGAATCAAACCTTTTACCGGATGCTGTTTGACCAATCGCCTGTTTCATTATGGGTAGAGGACTTCACCAGTATTTTAGAAAGTGTCCAGTCTCTGAAAGCTCTGGGAATAACTGACCTACGAGCTTACTTTCAAACCTATCCCGACAAGCTGATTGAAGTGGTAAGCAGCCTAAAAGTTGTGGACGTAAACAATACTACCCTATGGCTTTACAAAGCCAAAACCAAACAAGAACTGTTTGATAACTTACAATTGGTCTTCAAGAATGAAGCTATGGACACTATCTTAGAGTCTGTGGTCGCTTTAAGTGAGGACCGTAAATACTTTGACGGACAATGCATAAACTATGATCTGCACGGAAACAAGCTGCACTTCAATATCTCGTGGAGCATCCCCGGTGGAGAAAAGCGCGATTATGAAAATGTAATTGTGGCCATGCAGGACATGACCAAGCTGTCACTGATCCGCAGTGAACTGGAAGAACGAGAAGCTCTTTTCCGTTGTATCTTTGAGCAAGCTTCCGAAGGAATGATGCTGATGGATGCCAATGCCAAGATTATCTTGGTTAATCAAGCCATGGAACACCACATGGAAGCATCTGCCAAAAGCATGGTGGGTAAACACTTATGGGGTGTTTATGCCGCATTTGACAAAAGAGTGCGCATGGAAAAAGAGCCAAAAATGAACCGGGAAAAAATCCTGGAAGTACTATCCGATCCGGCTAAAGCACAAAGAACCGATGAATACAGCTTTTTGGATAATAAACATAAACTACATGCACATAAACAAACCCTGCTACCCATCCTTACTGCCAAAGAACACCTCTATGCCGTAATATTAACCGATTTGACTCCTGTTTACCGCTCGGAAGTGGTTACCACTATTTTGCATAAAATAAGCCATGCGGTAAACATTGAAGTATCACTGGATGATCTGTTTCAAACCATACACGAATCTTTGGGAAGGGTAATTGATGTAACCAATTTCTATATTGCTCTGTATGACTCTAAAAGCAACCTTATAACCTTCCCCTATCTGGTGGATGAAATGAATGAGGATAGCTCTCCGATTGTTGCGGATGACAACCAATCGCTAACCGCACAAATCATCAGCGAAGAGCGCACTTTATTGTTAGATTTTGAGGCGGTAAAAGCCAGAACCTTGTCCCGTGGTTTTATGGGCTACGAATGCAAGAACTTTTTGGGAGTGCCGTTAATCCTTTCCAGCAAAGTTATCGGGGCCTTGGTTGTGCAGTCTTACAGTAAATCTGATCTATACGACGAAGAAGACAAGCTGCTGCTGGAATCCGTTTCAGAGCAAATTGCCTTTGCCTTGCATAAAAAGCAGACAGATGAAAATTTGAATGTGTTGATTCAGGCAATTGAACAGGCTGGAGAAGGCATTGTGATCTTCTCTCCCGAAGGTATTATTCAATATGTAAATACCATCTTTGAGAAAATAACCTCCTACAGGAGGATAGAACTTCTGGACAAGCCTTTTGAATACCTGCCGTTTGAACCTACCAGCCGCATGGAGATTAAACAATCCTGGCTGCGGGTGCGTTCTTCACAGCCTTGGCGTGGTAAAATTGACATGATCCGCAAAGATGGTCCCAAAATAACTTTGGACATGGTTGTAAAACCTGTTATTGATAACGAAGGACGCCTGTCCAGCATCATAGCCAGTTGTAAAGATGTAACCTTTGAAATTCTGCGGGAGGAACAGCTTAAACGCACTCAACGGCTGGAAGCTATAGGCCGTTTAACAGGTGGAATAGCGCATGACTTTAACAATATCCTTAGTGCTATTATAGGTTACACAGAACTTGCCGGCGACGATTTGAATCCAGAATCCGACTCCGCCATGAATTTGGTGGAAGTGCTAAAATCTGCCACCCGCGCCAAAGAAATGATCAGCCACCTAATTTCTTTCTCACGTCAGGAAGAATCCAAGACTGAAGTAATAGAATTGGTGGATCACGTAAAGGAATCAGTCCGGTTCCTGCGCTCATATTTGCCACGATCCATCAAGATTAAAGAACGCTATGATGCAGAAAAAAGCACCGTTATTGCTGTGCCGGGACAGATACACCAAATTGTGATAAACTTTGGCACAAACGCCATGCATGCGCTACACCGGGATGGAGCATTAATTGAGATTGCGGTGGAATCAGTCTCATTCCGCAGTCAGGACATGCAGGCATTCCCCGAACTGGAACAATGCCAATACCTAAAGATTTCCGTTAGTGATAATGGCACAGGTATAGACCCCAGCATTGTAGATCACATTTTTGATCCCTATTTTACTACCAAAAGTGCCAGTGAAGGCACCGGGCTTGGTTTATCCATTGTGCATAGCATTGTGCAGGCACATCATGGTGCCATACGCGTAAACAGCGAAATTGGGTTGGGAACCACATTTACGGTTTATCTGCCTCAATATACGCCCGATAAATGGCATCAGGGAGTGCCGGATGTAGCCGAAGACATTGATAGCACCGGCACGGAAAACATCATGTTTGTGGATGACGAACCCAGCCTGGTAAATGTTTTCCGCCAGGGTATGATGCGCATGGGCTACAAGGTGGAAGGTTTTACCGATCCCCGCAAGGCACACGAGCATTTTGCCAAGAACCCCCAGAAAGTAGATATCGTGGTAACCGACACCACCATGCCATATATGAATGGAGTTGATCTGGCTGGCAAACTGATGGGCATACGTCCCGACATCCCAATTATCATCTGCACGGGATTTACCACCCTGATTTCGGTGGAAGATGCACGTAAAAAGGGCATTAGCGACTTTATGATGAAACCCTTTAAAATAAAGGATATCGCCGTGCGGATCCGTGAATTGTTAGATGAAAAAGCTGGAGCAGCCCATGCGCCTGGACCTGTTGCTGAATAAGCTTTGCCTTACCAAAACCCGCTCTATTGCCAAAAATGCCTGCGATAAAAACCTTGTGTTCATAGGGGGCAAACCTGCCAAAGCCTCTTCCATTGTAAAGGAGGGGGATATCATTATCTTCCGCCTTTACAATGCCGAACACGAAATTAAAATTACTAAGCTCCCCACCGGTAATGTTGCCAAAAAAGACGCTACAGAGTTTTACCAATTGCTGCGCAGGGAAGAACTGGAGTAGTGAGAATTTCACAGTGAGAGTTTCACAGTGAGAGTTTCACAGTGAGAGTTTCACAGTGAGAGTTTCACAGTGAGAGTTTCACAGTGAGAGCTGAAGCAGTGAGATAGAAGAAAGTGTGGAGTCGTTTCAGCCTTACCCAATTTCACAGCTATCTCCCAATTCTGAGGCTGAAAGGACTACACATGGCACCTTTCTCCAATAATCCAGAACCCCGGCTGAAAGGACTACACATGACACTTTTCTCTAAAACCCCATCACCTCATCACACCAGCACTCCAGCACCTTTCCCCTTTGTCCAAAAGTCTTTTTTCCTTGTTTTCTTGCTTTTTTCTCTAAATCTTTTTTCCACTATTCCCTTACAGCTAAAGACAAACAATTTGGTAATTTATGCTGCCAAACCGCTTTCCCCAAATTTGCAGAATGCCCTTGGCACTTTGGACAACCGGATTGATGACCTGCAAATGAAGCTGGGGATTTATATTGACGAGAAAGCTCCCATTTTCCTAATTCAAGACCACAAGAGTTATCAAGCTCTAACTTTGGGTAAGGACAAAATTGTGGAGTTCAGCGATGCATTTTATAGCGGAGCTGAACAGCGTATTTACATCCGGCCTCAAGGGGAACTATCTGACGGATATCAAAAAACCCTGCTGCATGAATACATCCACTGGTATCTGGAGAAAATCTTTACTGGTGCGCCTTTGTGGTTTCATGAGGGGATGGCAACACATTTTTCCGGCCAAATGGGTTTTGAGCGATATCTGTTCTTTTTGCAACAAAGCTTTTTGGGTAGAAGCAGCGATTTGTTCAGGCTTAGCAGCAGTTATCCGCAGAATCGTGAAGATATGCAGTTGTTTTATCTATCTTCCTCCATGGCAGTTCGTTACATGAGTGATAAACGCCCCGACCAGTGGAAACTTTTTTGGGACATCGTAAGTTATCATCACCGGGGCAAGCAGCAATCATCATTTTCAGATTGCTTTGTTCAAGCCTACAATTCCAGCATGTTCGATTTTCACAAACAGTTTGCCCATTATACCAAAAGTTTGCGCTACCAATACCTGTTTTGGGGTTTTAATGCCATGCTGGCTATGCTGTTACCTCTAATTTTGATCTGGGGATTTCATAACCGCCGCAAGCGCATAGCTGCAATGCAAGACATAGAAACAGAAAATCCTCCGGACTGGATTTCCAATCATTCTACCCCTCCCCTAAATTACTGTGTTTCAGGAGAAACCATGCGGAAAAAAGTCCTTATTCTATGCACCGGCAATTCTTGCCGCAGTATAATGGCAGAAGCCTTAATCAACCATCTGTTATGCGATAAATGGGAAGCTTATTCGGCCGGTGTAAATCCCAGCTCTGTGAATCCCCGCGCCATTTCAGTGCTGAAGGAAATTGGCATCGACATCAGTTCATATCACAGCAAATCTGTCAGTGAATTCCTGCCTCGCACCGATCTTGATTTGGTAATAACGGTTTGTGATCATGCCCATGAAACCTGTCCGGTTTTCTTGAAACCTGTTCCCCAGGAGCATATCAGCATAACAGACCCTGCGCCTTGGACTAATGAGCCGGATGAAACTGCCCTGCCAATGTTTAGAGAGACCTTGCAGCAGATAAAAGAACTGGTGATCCCCTTTTTACAAAATTACTCTGATAACTGAGTTTGACTGAACTTTTGTAAAGTAATAGTAACACGGATTTAACAGATTAAACGGATTAACACAGATCAGAATATTAAGAATTCTGGTGTTGGGGACTACTTTATTGGTCTTTATATTAACACTGAAAGTGCAATTTCCACCTAATAATCTGTGTTAATCTGTCAAATCCGGTAAATCTGTGTAACTATTAGATCTGTAGAAACAAACAGTTAGACCTGCTAAGCAAGCAGCTTTACTACAAACTCCGGCAAGCAAAACGCCGCTGTGTGAATCGGCAAATTGTAGTAATTACACTTAAGGTGGCTATTTTTCAGCCTGTCCCAGGAATCTGCACTAAAGGGAGAGTAACGTTTGGATGCCATTTGAAACATCCACAATCCTGCTTGATAGGTTTGGATTGAGGCAATGTAGGGATAAACCCCTTCAAACAAAGATACTAAGTCGGTGTGCATTTGCCCGATTACTGGCTTTAAGCTGTCTATCCAAGGGCTTTCAGATTGCAGACACAAAATCCCATCTTGCTTTAAAGCACTATGGCAACTAAGCAAAAACTCCTTTCTAAACAGCCCTTCAGCAGGCCCTACCGGGTCGGTGGAATCCACCAGGATTATATCAAACTCATTTACTTTGGACATCAGATACTTAATGCCATCATCAAACACCAGCTCAACTCTGGGATCGTTCACAGATTCTGTCAGCAAGGGAAAATACTCTTTGGATACCCGGGTAACCATCTCATCAATTTCTACCTGCACAACTCTATGGACGCTGGAATGTTGCAGCACGCGGCTAAGGGTTCCACAATCTCCACCTCCAATTATCAGCACTGTATGGGGATTGGGATGCGTAATCAGGCTGGGATGGCACAGCATTTCGTGATACACAAATTCGTCCTTTTCAGTAAGCATCAGCACTCCATCCAGCAGCATAACTTTTCCAAATTCTGGGGTTTGCACAATCTCCAGTTTTTGGTATGGGCTTTGCTCGCTGTATAAAAGCTTTTCCACGGCAAAGGTTAGGCCACGATTGGGGCTATGATAATCTATGTGCCAACTACTCATATTATGATCCTAAGGGTTTGTGCAGTAGCTTTTCCTCGCCCAAATCAAACAAGCCGCGTTTCAGTTCCATTTTGCTGGCATGCTTGCTTTTAAGCGCATTTTTCAGATGATGAAACAGTTTCCAGGGTTCAATGGTTTCGCCACAAGTGAAAATATCCACTGCCGCATAACCATATTCCGGCCAGGTATGAATAGCCACATGCGATTCGGCAATTACCACCACTCCACTTACCCCAAAAGGGGAAAAGCTGTGAAATGTATGTGCCACAATGGTTGCCAGGCCAATTTTGCAGGCTTCTAACATAGCATTGGCTATGTAATCTTTATCTTTTAATAGTTCGGAGTCGCATTCGTAAAACTCCACCAGGATTTGTCGTCCAAGTGCTTGCATGTTATACCTCTTATCTTACTATTTTGATTGTGCTTCAGTCCGCACGGTTTAAAGGAAATTACCCCCGTAATTTAATCAAGGGTGAATCAGGCTGGTTTTGGATTTACTTTTGATGGGGGAGCAGCACCCCATGCTGGGTCAAATCCGTTTGGCAGAAAGGGGAAAAGCCTGTTAGAAAAGAGGTGTCAATGTTGCGCTGAAGGCAAAAAGCTCAGCTAAGATCTCCTCATCGTCAACATTATAGGGGCCGCGTTTGGTTTGCTGACCATATAATTCTGTCTGGGCCGAGTGTATTCGGAAAAACTTTAGAAATTTCAAGGCTACTCCATGGATAATTTTAGTGTACCATGATTTTTTAGCATAGCTGATGTGTCAAGGTATTTGAAAATTTGGCATACCAAAAAAGAAGAATAGTTACACGGATTTAACGGATTTAACGGATAAACACGGATATCTTCATAAAATGTGCTGCGAGTGCTTATATGAATATGGAATTTGACGCACTTTGCTTTTAACAAAGATTTTAACCACTTCAATAATGGAATTTATCACTTATTTTATCCGTGTTTATCTGTTCAATCCGTTTAATCCGTGTAACCATTTATTTCTGGGATGGATGTCTCTACATACAAATTCTTGACATCAAAGCCATGATAATTATGTTGGATTTCACAGTTTGGCTTGCTGGCACGACTGACAAAACGCACATAGGTGGAAAAATGAACAAGGTAATCGTAACTGGTGGCGCAGGATTTATCGGAGCAAATTACATTCACACTTTGTTTGCCGATCAAGGTTTTGAAGGACAGATTCTAAACCTCGACAAGCTTACTTATGCGGGAAATTTGGAAAGTTTACAAAATGTTAAAGCTTTGTATGGTGGTTCGCGTTACTTTTTTGAGCAGGCCGACATTTGCGACAGTGCAAAAATAAACAGCATTGTAAAGCAGTTTGAACCGGATACTATGGTTTGTTTTGCCGCAGAATCTCATGTGGACAGATCAATTGATGGCCCCATGGATTTTGTGCATACCAATCTGGTTGGTACCGCGGTGTTGCTTAGTGCAGCCCTGGAACACTTTCGTAGCCTGGATGAAGCTGCCAAACAAGCATTCCGGTTTCATCATGTTTCCACCGACGAAGTTTATGGCTCTTTGGGAGAAAGCGGAATGTTTACCGAAAACACACCCTATGATCCTTCCTCGCCATATTCTGCTTCCAAAGCGGGTTCCGATCACCTGGTCCGGGCGTGGAACCGCACTTTTGGCTTGCCTGTAACCATTTCCAATTGCTCAAATAATTATGGTGGCTACCAATTCCCCGAAAAGTTGATTCCACTGATGATCCTCAATTGTTTGCAGCATAAGCCCTTACCGGTTTACGGCAAAGGCTTGAATGTGCGCGATTGGCTTTTTGTGATAGATCATTGCCATGCCATCAATACCATCATCCGCCAGGGCAAAATCGGCGAAACCTATAATATTGGTGGGCATAACGAGATGAAAAACATCGACATCGTAACCACCATTTGCCGGCTTTTAGACGAAATGCAGCCCTCTGAAAAGCTGGGCAGCTACACCGAACTGATTACTTATGTGAAGGATAGACCCGGGCACGACCTCCGCTATGCAATTGATGCCGGAAAGATACAAGCCGAACTGGGCTGGGTTCCGGCCGAAACATTTGCCACAGGCATCCGCAAAACCGTGGCTTGGTATCTGGAAAACAGGCAGTGGTGGCAAAACATTCAAAATAATAGCTATCAACAACAAAGGCTTGGCTTGGGCTAAACCTAATGTCGGGTCAAGTTACTCAGATCTCAAAAATACTGTCGTTCCCGCGGAGGCGGGAATCCAGCCCAGAAAAAGCTCTGGGAGAGTGGCAGATAACATAGTATTTACTTCATCATTTTGTGTCATCCCTGCGGGATTATCAAGGGCTGGATTCCCGCCTCCGCGGGAACGACAATGTGGGAGCAGGCTTGACGAGACAATGAGAGATACTCTTTAGTCCGTTTAAGGTATAAACCGTTTAAGGTATAAACCGTTTAAGGTATAAAACTCCTCCTGGCATTTTCTTAGCTTCTTTGCTGCCTGCATTATCCAATTCAGGAATCACTACGGAATTATTAAGGATGAAGTCCGTATTGATTCCGTATTTATTCCGTAATAGGGTCAAGAAAGCAGTTGACACAAAAAGGCAGTGTGCTAAAATGTCCCCTCGCATGATATAAAAAAGGGAGAGACGATGAAAAATAACGCAAGCAGCTGGCAACCCACCCTAACCTTGGCCAAGCTATTTGAGGAGCAGAATCAGTTTTATGATGCCCTGGCAGCTTATGAGCTGATTAGTCAAAACGATTCTTCCCCGGCCATTCGGGAAAAGATTGATGCTTTGCATCTGCGTATATTGTCCGATTCCAATAGTAGATACGATTCCCGCATCGAAAAGCTTTTTTCTCCCGAAGAGCTTGCATACCTTAAGATCCTTAATCATCAAGGTTTTAACAACATGGCAAGCACCATGGAAAAGCTGAGTGATGGCATGCATGGTAACGATCTGGTTTTTGATAGCGTAATGCCTGAAGAAGTGCTGGCAGATGAAAACGAGATTGATGCCCTAACCTCTATGCTGAGGGAAATTGAACAACAGGCACAGCTAAATCTGATTTCCGGTGCGGGCGATTTTGGAGATTACAGCATTCAGGATTTACTGATAGCCATCTTAGCCAGATTTGACAAAGCCCAAAGACTTAGCGAAGTAAAGCTTAGCGATCTGGTATCGCTGTTTCTGGAGATGCAAAGCCTGAAATCCCAGCCCTGATGAAAGCCAAGATACCTGCAAACCCGAATTCCATCTGTAAAAACTGCTTCAAACAATGTAAGCAGCCTGCAAACGTGCATATTCTATCTTGCCCGCATCATGACCCCAGGCCGGTGCAAATGGAGCTGAAACTATATTTTCCCAAACCCCGGCGTAAGAAGAGTTCCCAAGCCAAATGCGAATAATAACAGGCATTTATAAAGGCCGGAACCTGTTCACAGTTCCGGGGAAAAGCACTCGCCCTACTACCTCTTTTAACCGTGAAGTAATTTTCAGCGTGCATCAGGATTATGAAGCTTGCCGGGTGCTGGATCTATTTGCCGGAACAGGTTCATTGGGGTTGGAAGCCTTGTCCCGAGGAGCAAAATGGGTTGATTTTGTGGAATTTGCCTCGCCAGCCCTGGGGACAATCCTGAAAAACATCAGCCTCTTGGGTTGTAGAGAAAGCTGCCATCTGTGGCGAAAAAAAGTTGATGTGTTTTTGAAGGATTGTCTGGAAAGCTACGATATTATCTTTATGGACCCGCCTTACGAAAAAAACCTGGTTAATCCAAACCTGCTGCTGATAAAAGAAAGAAAATTGCTGAATCCGGATGGAATTATTGTGGTGGAGCACTCACCCAAGGAAAAGCTGAACGCTGAGCTGATGGAATCCGTAATTAAAGAAAAAGGCAGTAAAAGCTCGCATTTTAGCTGGCTACAGTTCACTTAAATTCCTGTTTTGACCTAAAAACGACTCTACATGCCTGCTTACCCAATCTCAAGCTATCACCTTGATTCACAACCGCCAGACCGGTTTGAACTGACTTCTGGGCGTTTTTGGGTTAAAACGCAAACTGCCCGATGCACGGTGTGTTTTGCTGTGTGGCTTGTTTTAACTTTCAATTTTTCAGACAGAGGACAGCTTGAAACTCGGATGGATGTGAGTGAAACAAGAGACACTCTGAAATGAGAGTGTTGGGTGAAAATTGTGAGTCAAAACTGGTGTTTGGAGATTTTGTGTTGACATATAAGGCACATGCAAATCTCTTGACCCAAACAAATGTAATTGGACTACAAAGGAGTACCAGATAAATGAAACAGGGAATTCATCCTAAATATGAAATAGCCACCGTAACCTGCGCTTGTGGCAACGTGTTTCAAACCAGAAGCACAAAGGGAAATATGCAGGTTGATATCTGCAATGTTTGCCATCCTTTTTACACCGGCAAGCAGAAGATTATCGACACCGCCGGCCGCGTGGAAAAATTTAACAAGAAGTATAATCTCAAATCAGAGAAATAGCTTTTAGCCCTCTTTAACGCCATTACCGTAGCTTTTTTGCTAATCTGGAATGGCGTTCTTTTTTTAACATTAATTTTTAGCAGACAATACTTAAGGAAACACATGACAGCAAAGAAAGAAATTAGCGTTGGCGGACAAGCAGTAATAGAAGGCGTAATGATGCGCGGGCCGGAAGCTTTGGCCACTGCCATACGCCGTAAAGATGGCAGCATCGAACTGAAGAAAACCCCTTTTATCAGCATCACAACCAAACACAAACCCCTTGGTTTGCCAATCATCAGAGGCTTTGTTTCGCTGATCGAAATGATGATCATAGGGATAAAAACCCTTACCTTTTCGGCCAATCGCTTTGAACTGGATTTAATTGCCGAAGACGAAGCCAAGGGGAAAGTAACAAAGAAAAAGAGCAGGGGAGCTACACAAGCTGAAGAGTTTTTCAGCTACGTTGTGGCTTTTGGCCTGGCCTTTCTTCTCTTTGGCTTGCTGCCCTATAAAATGTCGGACTGGATGCATCTTTCCAAGCAGAATTTTTATTTTAATCTGTTCGCCGGAGGAATCCGGATTGTATTCTTTGTGCTTTATATCTACCTGATTTCGCGGATGAAAGACGTTAAACGGCTGTTCCAATATCATGGCGCAGAACACAAAAACGTGAATGCTTACGAACATGATACTCCCTTGCAAATAGACAAGATACAAGGCTGGACAACAATTCATCCCCGCTGCGGAACCAGCTTTATGTTTTTTGTGTTACTGATCGGAATCCTGATCTTTTCCATCTCCGATACGCTGGTTTCGGCGTTTATTTTGCATAAAGCTCTGCCCGTTTACCTGCGTTTGGGTTACCATATTTTGCTGATCCCGCTGGTTTCCGGAGTTTCGTATGAAGTGCTGAAGTTTTCCGGTACAAACCTGAAACACCCGATAGTTAAGCTAATGACCATTCCTGGAATGGCCCTGCAACGAATCACAACTCAGCCCCCGGACGACAGCATGGTGGAAACCGCACTGGTAGCCATGAAAGCAGCTTTGGACATGGATATCAGCGAATACAACGTTACCATTATAGAGGACAAAGCTTGATACCACGTGATAAACTGAACCTCCTGGAAACAGAATTGCGCGAAACGCAGGAACTGATTAGCGATCCTGCCATTATCAGCGATGCCAAAAGGTATCGGGATTCCTTGCGCCGCTTTAAGGAACTGGGCGAAATAAACCAAGCCTGGAAGCATTATCAGCAGATTGAACAGCATCTTGAAGAAGTAAAACATCTGCTTGTGGACGAAAGTGATGCCGACATGACAGCTATGATAAAAGACGAAGCCCTTAGTTTGGATAGGCAATTGGAAGAGGCAGAGCTGAAACTGCGCGATCTGCTTATCCCCAGCGATCCTAATGACACCAAAAACGCAATTATAGAAATCCGGGCTGGAACCGGAGGTGAGGAAGCCGGCTTGTTTGTGGCCGATTTATACCGTATGTATAGCTACTATGCAGGCTTAAAGGGTTGGAAACTGAGCTTGATAGACGCCAATGAAACCGGCTTGGGTGGATACAAAGAAGTGGTCTTTCAGCTATCCGGCGAAAACGTGTATGGTTTAATGCGCTTTGAAAGCGGGGTGCATCGGGTTCAACGCATTCCTCAAACCGAATCCAGTGGTAGAATTCATACCTCTGCTGTTAGTGTGGCTGTTTTGCCCGAAGCAGAGGAAATAGATATTGATATTGCTGATAACGACCTGCGCATAGATGTTTATCGCAGCAGCGGTCATGGAGGTCAAAGCGTAAATACCACCGATTCCGCGGTTCGGATTACTCATGTTCCCACCGGAATTGTGGTAACCTGCCAAGACGAAAAATCGCAAATCAAGAATAAAGCCAAAGCTTTAAAAGTACTGCGCAGCCGTCTATTGGATGCCGAAATCAGCAGACAGGAAAGTGAAATTGCCAAATCACGCAAGGCACAGGTTTCCACCGGAGACCGCAGTGCAAAAATCCGCACCTACAATTTTCCGCAGTCCCGGATTACCGATCATAGAATTAACTTGACAAGCTATAACCTGGATGGCTTTTTGGCAGGGAATATTGATGAGTTTATCCAGGCTCTGCGAATTGCCTGGAGAAACGAGAAGGTGAACGAATAAATGGCCTTGGTTCAGATAGTTCTGACCCTGTTTGTCCTATTGTTTTTCTTAATGCTTTCCTTTTTGTTTTCCGGGCTTGAAACCGGCATGCTATCTATTGACCAGATCAGATTGGAGCACGATGCAAAGAAGAACAAAAGCCGGATTCCCCTGCTGCGCTTTGTGCGTCAGCCGGATAAGTTTTTGGGCACCATCCTGATCGGCAACAACATCGCTAATGTAATTTTGGCTTCTTTATCCACCTTGATTGTGCATCGGCTTGGCTCTATGGCTTTTGATGCCAGATACACCTCGCTTTTGGTTGGGTCAATCGTCCTGGTTTTTGGAGAGATTGTTCCCAAAGCCATCTTTCGTGATCATGCTGAAAAGTATGTCCCCCGCTTTTTCCCGGTTCTGCAATTTTTTTATATCCTGCTAAAGCCTTTAGTCTCCATCGTAACCTGGCTGAATAAAGCCATGCGCAGGATTCTTAAGCTGGAAGATGGATATCAATACGATTATTTAACCAAGGACGATCTTTCATTTCTGCTATCTCAAACCGAGGTTGATAGTATCAGTGCACCACAAATGGAAATGATAGAGGGTGCCTTGGATTTTACTGAATTGGAAGCACGCAATGTAATGATTCCCCGCACCGACATTGTGGCTATCCCGGAAAGTGCTACCATTGCCGAAGCCATAGAACTGGCCAGGGAAGAAGGTTTTACCCGCTATCCTGTTTTTCGCAACAATCTTGACGATATAGTAGGGATATTAATCATCTACGATGTGTTGAAGAAAGACTGCAAACCAGATATGAAGGCTGGAGACATCATGCACGAGCCTTTGTTTGCACCTGAAAACACAGATATGGACATCCTGCTGAAAGAAATGCAGACCAAACGCCGCAGTATGGCTATTATAGTGGATTCCTATGGCGGAACTGCCGGTATAATCACCATGGAAGACATCCTGGAAGAGATTGTGGGCGAAATTGAAGATGAATACGATGTGGATGAAGACGATAATGATGTGGAACAAGTAAGCCCCAATACCTGGCTGGCTGCTGCCGATGTGGAAATTGACCGTTTGGCCGATGACTATGGCATCGTGCTGCCCGAAGGCGATTATGAAACAATCGCAGGGCTTATTTTGGACAATTTGGCTCGCATTCCGCATCAGGGACAGGTGATAACCATCAGTCCTTATAGAATTCAGGTTTTGCAGGCAACCCCCAAGAAGATTATTAAAGTAAAAATTCATAAATTAGGAGAATAGACATGAAGCTGATGGAGTGTGTCCCAAATTTCAGCGAAGGCAGAGACCCTGCGGTTCTGGATGCCATTGCCGCTGCAATTAAAGGCGTTAGCGGAGTAGTATTGTTGGACGTGGATCCCGGAGCGGATACAAACCGCACTGTGTTTACCCTGGCAGGCCAACCCGAAGCGGTTGTGGAAGCTGCTTTTGTGGCCATTAAAAAGGCTGCCGAACTGATAGACATGAGCAAACACCATGGAGAACATCCCCGCATGGGTGCCACAGATGTTTGTCCCTTTATCCCCATCTCCGAGCTTACTATGGATGAATGTGCCGATTATGCCAGAAAGTTGGGTAAAAGAGTTGGTGAAGAGCTTGGCATACCGGTATATCTATACGAAAATGCCGCTAGTAAAGCAGAATGGCGCAATCTGGCCACAGTGCGCAGCGGCGAATATGAAGCCCTGGCTGCTAAAGCCAAAGACCCATATTGGAAGCCGGATTTTGGCCCTCATACCTTTAATGCCAAAAGCGGCGCAACTGCCATCAGTGCCCGTGAATTTTTGATAGCCTACAACATAAACCTCAATACCCGCGATAAAAAGAAAGCCCACGAAATTGCCCTTTCCATCCGTGAAAGCGGAAAACCTGCGCGCGATGTAGCCGGAAAGCTTTTGAAAGATGAAAACGGCAACAAGATAAACAATCCGGGACTATTTACTCATTGCAAGGCAGTAGGTTGGTTCATCGATGCCTACGACCGTGCCCAGATTAGCATAAACCTTACCAATTACAAAATTACCCCTCCGCATCTGGTGCTGGATAAAGTGCGCGAACTGGCCGCCGAAATGGGCATTCAGGTTACCGGCAGCGAACTGGTTGGCCTAATTCCCAAGGCAGCCCTGGTGGAAAGCGGCAAGTATTATCTGGAAAAAATGAACGAAAGCACCGGCATCCCCGAAAAGATGATTATGGAAACAGCCATTCAGAGCATGGGTTTGGCTGAACTTGGTCCCTTCGATCTGGACAAAAAAGTGATAGAATATGCCATAGCCCGCAAGGACAGCTTGGTTGGCATGAAGCTGGATGCCTTTTGCGATCTGCTATCCACCGATGCACCTGCGCCCGGAGGAGGTTCTGTGGCTGCTTTGTGTGCTGCCATGAGCGGAAGTTTATCGGCCATGGTGGCAAACCTCACCATCGGCAAAAAAGGCTATGAACAAGTTCAGGACGAGGCTTTTGCCATTGCACCCCTGGGGCAGGAGATAAAGCTGAAATCCATGGAATGCATAGACAGGGACACCGATGCCTTCTATGCCATGATGGATGCCATGCGCCTGCCCAAAAAGACCGATGCTGAAATAGAATTTCGCAATTTGCAGATAGAAAAATGCACCCAGGCTGCCATTACCGCACCTCTAGAAACCCTAAGGCTATCTCTTGAGGCAGTTTCCCTTGCTTTCAGAATTGCTAAAATAGGCAATACAAATGCTTTGTCCGATGCAGGAGTGGCAGCTTTAACCGCGTTGTGTGCCGCAAAAGCAGCACATTACAACATCCTGATAAATATCTCCGGCATCACAGACCTGGCCTTCAAAGAAGCAACCCTGAACGAAGCTGCAGAGCTGATAGCCAAATGCAGCCGCCTTGCAGAGGATGTGGAACTGGAAGTTCGCAGCAAACTGTAATGGGGTGGAAATCTCCCGATTTCCACGAGCCTATCAGGAGATTAGCTCCCCACTTATCACCCCAAGCTTAGGGGTTTTCCCTTGCTTGTCTGAACATTCTATGGTATAACTGGCTGGTCTCTAACAGGAATTGCTCTTTATTGGCATAGCGCATTACACCTCTGGCTGAGGGAGATGGCAGGATGTGGAGATTGACAATACTGTTTGTGTTACTCCCGCTGCAATTGATTAGCTCAAACCTGCTTCCGTCTTGGTGCAGCTTAAGCAAACCCTTCTGGCTGCAAGATTTCAGGTAATCCTGCAGCCAGAAATAAACCCGGTTTTTGCTGGTGCAGAATATCTGCGAAAGGCCTTCATGCTCTGCCAACAGCCTCAGGATGTTATTATACTCCAACACCTTCAGATGATAATCGGCGGCGCTGGAACCCATGCGTTCAAACTTATCCCATCTTTCGCAAAATAGGGGCTAAGTTATTGCAAAATAGAGAGGGGGTTGTTCATTTGGGCACTAAACTCTGTGTTTGGAAATGACTTGATTTTTGCACAGTTTTACGATATTCAACGGATGTGAACGCTTTATTGCCTTGACCAGTTTGACGGCGCACACACTGTAGCACCACGTTCATTTGTATTATTCTTGGATGGGATAAAATAAAGTGGGGATTAGCCCCAAGATAATTGTAATATTAGTGAAAACAGCCCAACAGGAGTTATTATGAAAAAGCTATCGTCAATCCGACTTACCGCAATATTATGCGGTCTGGCTCTAATTCTATTACTTGCCGCCTGCGAAAAAAATTCGACAAATCTGGAAGAGACTCCTACCATCTCCAAGGACGCTGCCGAATCCCTTGCGGGCGATTTAGCCTATTCCACCGGTGGAACTATAGACCAACTGATGGATCTTAGTACTTTTGCAACCGTAAACGGCATGGAAGGCCTTGATGCGAAGTATCCGAACACATACTTTGATATTACAAGAACCTACGACCCCGTAAGCGGAGAATGGAGCATACATATTGAGCGTGAACGTGGAACCAGCGGCTCGATACCCTATGCCTTTGTAAACAGGGATTATACCTTGAAATACATGGATGCCTTAGGACAAGCACAGCAGTATTATGTAGTTAATGCCGATACCGCACGCACAATTCAATTTAACGTAGTTCAGGGTTCAGGCAGGCACATAACCCGCAGACTTTCGCAGCAATTGAACCAACTGCATGCAGAGTGGACGGTTACCAATGCCAACCAGAACTTTATTACCATAAATGGAACATACAACCGGGCAGCCGTTGATACCATCCGCACCTGGAATCGTGTCCGCACTTCGGATCACACCCTGCAATTGAATGTGGCGGAGATGTCTGTTCCCCGCGGAGGTTATCCAGCTTTGGTAAATGCAATAAGTGGGCATATTACCGGGCACTTTCATGCAGACGTAACCTTCACCCAGGGTGATTCCTACAGCGAACATACCATAGACAGGGATATTGATATTGTGATCGGCTCTGGCAGAGCAGAAATTGAAATAGGCTCCGAAAGCTTTATAGCAGACATTGTAAGCGGTGAGCTTGTTGACTAATACCACAATTAAACAGCAGCGCAGGGTGCGAACCAACTCGCACCCGCGTTGCATTATCTGGCAATAATCCCTTACGTGGTATGATACCTTTTGCAGGATATGGCACCGGAAAGCTTTGACCCGTTTATCAGGGCTAACAAAAATAGGATTTACAGCTACATATTACGTTTTGTAGTTATCGACGAGGATGCTCAGGACATCCTGCAGGAAGTGTGCATCGCCTTTTACGACAGGCTGGAAAAGATTAAGCAGGAAACTGCCTTGCCCTATATGTATCGCATGGCTCACAACATGGCACTTAACTGGAGCAAAGCAAACAAAAAGCATATCCTGAAACCAACCGGTGATTTTGAAAGGATTCCGGAGAAAGCCCCGAAAACAGAAGACTTTACAGCATTGAACCAAGCTATTGCCAAGCTGCCGGTAAAGCTGGCTATGGTTGTTCACATGTTCTATTACGACAAGCTCAGCTACCGGGAAATTGGAGAACAACTTGGAATTAGCAGCAAATCGGTGGATTCGCTGTTAAACCGTGCCCGACGCAAGCTGAGGAATTGTATCGCTATTAACGAAGAAGGAAATTTTGAACTAAGAAGCGGAGCATAGTCCCCGCTTCCCGGTGGTTAAAATGATTATAGATAAAGACAAAATTCAGGATACCAAGGCAGTCAGATTAGAAGCAGCCTTGAACAGCATGCCGCAAAAAGAGCTTCCCTCTTATGTGGAGCAGCGTATATTGGCGCGCGTGCCAGAGCAGGCGGACAAACGGCAACGTGCAGCCCACAGATCGTTTTCGCGCTTGCAATGGGCTATGCTGACCCTGGGGGTAGTGGCTGGATTATTCAGCAGCATTACCTTCACCAACCTTGCCGTGCGCCAACCGGCTGACAACTGCGAAAGCATAACCGGATTGTATGAATTGAGTGATCCGGGTATTCTGGACCTGTATTAAACATTGGGAGAAACCATGAAGAAAAATTGGTTGCTTATCGCCCTGCTGCTTTCCGTTGTGATAAACCTAGGTGTGTTAATCTCTTTAGTCAGGCACTGGCACCAAACTAACAATATTAATGAGAGGGGTGACACTAATACTCCTGCGGATTCAACTATGATTTCAGCCCAAGAATGGCAGGAAGCCAGCAGATTATTGTTCAAAACCAGAGAAAAAAGCAGACCGCTGATAGAAAGCTCCGTGCTTGCCCGCCGTAAGTTTATGAAATCAATCTCCGACAAGGACTTTAATAAAGCAGAAACGACCAAAGCCCTGAAGGAGTTTCTCACCGCACGTAATGCTATGGAAGAATCCCTGGGGAAAGGGCTGATTGAGGTTCGCTCCGGCATGAGGGATTCACTGGCAGCCGTTTTCTTTGCCAATCGTTTCCGCCAAAAAGGTCTTTCCCGGGAACGGATTGCTGAAAGGTGGGAACGTCAACCCGCTAATAGAGATTCTTTACTGATGGGTAGAGACCAAAGACCTCGGGAGATCGTTAAAGACAGAATCAAGGAACGGATTAGGAAAAGAAGACAAGCACTAAGAAACAAGGACTTATGATCGTCGCAAGCATTCTGACCTTATTCATTTATATATATAACGCATGAATGAATCATTTGCCTTTGTTGAGATAGAGCCAACCCCATAAAAAACTATTTTACAACCATCTTCTATCACACTTCTTTTTGGGATTGGAGCATCCAAATAAGAAATCACTACGGAATCAATAAGGACTTCATCCGTAATGATTCCGTAGTGATTCCGTATTTAGAGAAACAGGTGATCGCAAATGCAGGACAGATTCACCAACATTTTCGTGCAATTGGCCAGGAAAGCTATATCACAGTGAAGTAATTTTTGAACAGACTTATGATATTCAACAGAAGTCTGTAAATAAGATTTGCTTGACAGAACTATGTAAGTGCCTTTTCATGCCCAAACTGAGGTATAAAATGAGTGATGTAATTGTATTCTTGGGAATTCAGGGCAGCGGTAAAGGGACACAAGCAAAGCTGCTGGCTGATTTGACCGGTTATAAGCATGTAAATATAGGAGATTTGTTCAGAGAACAGATATCCCAAAAAACGCCTATGGGATTAAAGGTTCAGGCCGTGATTACACGTGGTGATCTGGTTAGTGACACATTGGTGTTTGAGCTGGTTTCGAGTGTTTTGGGCTCCGATTGTCAGGGAGTGATCTTTGATGGTTTTCCCCGGACATTGGCACAAGCAGAGTATTTGATAAAACACTACAACGTAAAAAGAGTTTTTTATCTGGATTTAAGTGAGGACGACGCTATTGCCCGAATTGAAGCCCGTAGGATGTGCAGTGTTTGCGGCAAGGATTTTAATCTGTTAAGCCGGAAACCGACTATTGAAGGCAAATGTGATAGCTGTGGCGGAGCTTTGGTGCAACGTGCTGATGATACCGGCGAGGCAATTAAAAAACGTGTGAAAGAATTTTATCAGCAAACCTTTAAACTGAAGGAATATTTTGGTGCTTTGGGAGTATTGAAAGAGATTCCTGCCTTGTTGCCCATAGCAGAAATTCAGAGCTTGATAGTTAGTAACCTGCAACATAAGCAATAAACAATATCTATGCCCAACAGATTTATTTCTCCCTTAAAACACATAGAGACAGCAGCTTACTTGCTGGCAAGCTGGAGCTTTTTGGTGCTGTTTCTGGAGCCTATCATCCGGGTGTATTTAAATTACCGGGTAATAGAGCTGGGGACAGCTCTGGCCAATATTATTCTATTGGTGCTTACTATTTTGAACAGAGTGCTAAGCGGAGAAGTGAACCAAGAAAAGAAATTGATCTATTTTGACTTGGTAATGTTGATGTTAGGCGCATTACTGCTTATTTACCAAGCTAAGTTTGTAATCTTTTTTCTGCTTATCCGGCAGACCTACTTTATTTTACAATTCGTTATCTTCAGGGCTTTTGAGGGAAAATTCTACAAACTGCTGGTGAAAAATCCACCCATCTCACTTATGCTGAGTTTTGCTGCGGTGATAGGCATTGGCACCATGCTGCTTATGTTGCCTGGAAGCAGTGTAAGCGGACAGGTTACCAATCTGATAGATGCATTGTTTACTGCCACTTCCGCTACTTGTGTAACAGGTTTGGTGGTGCTGGACACAGGAACATATTTTACCCTGTTTGGCCAACTGGTTATTCTGGTTTTAATCCAGGTGGGCGGCTTGGGGATTATGACTATATCTACAGCTTTTGCGCTAATGATAGGTCAGCGGATCACGCTGAAGCTGGAAAACGTGATGCATAGCATGGTGGGGGAAGTGCAGGTTTTGGATGTGTTGAAGCTTTTGCGAAGTATTGTGTTGGTTACAGCATTAATCGAAAGCTTCGGGGCAGTTGTCCTGTTCTTTGGATTTGCCAGAACTTTGCCAATGGGTCAAGCCGTATATTATGCGGTGTTTCATTCTGTTTCTGCTTTTTGTAATGCTGGTTTTGCCTTATGGAGCGATAGTTTGGTGAGTTTTGTGGATTCACCCCTGATAAACTTTGGGATATCTGCCCTGATTATACTAGGAGGCTTGGGCTTCATCGTAATCATAGATATCTACCGCTACTACTTTAGTCCGGAAAAGGTGCGGAAGCTGACTCTACATAGCAAAATTGTTCTTACTACTACCTTGTGGTTAATCCTGCTTGGTTTTTTAGCATTATATGTGGCGGAATACGAGGGAACCATGAAAGGGTTTACTATCTCGCGCAGAATTCTTAGCTCCTGGTTCCAGTCTGTAACAATGCGGACAGCGGGATTTAATACCATTGATATAGGCAGATTTAGCGGAGCCTCGGTCTTGATTGCTCTGGCTCTGATGTTTATTGGAGCATCACCTGGTTCTACAGGCGGCGGCGTAAAAACAACCACTTTTGCAGTTTTGTGTTTGTCTGTAGTTTCGATGCTAAGAGGGAAAAAAGATTTAACTATCTTTAACCGCAAGATTGCGATGTTTAATGCGCGTGAAGCGACTACGCTGGTAACAATATCGGCCAGTATTGTTTTTGCCATAGTATTTCTCTTGCTGCTTCTGGAGCCATTTGCCTTCGAAAAGATCTTGTTTGAAGCTATCTCAGCTTTCGGGACAGTTGGTTTGTCCATGGGAATCACCAGTCATCTGTCTATGCATGGCAGATTGCTGATAACTTTGTTGATGTATATTGGCCGGATTGGCCCTCTGACTTTAATCTATGCAATTTCGATCAGCAAAAAACAGTTGAATATCAATTTTGCTGAAGAGAAGATAGCGATTGGGTAGGGGACAGGGGACAGTGGACAGGGGACAGTGGACAGGGGACAGGGGACAGGGGACAGGGGACAGGGAAAGGGAGGAAATAGTTGATAGAGAGTTATAGAGATTTGGTAGTTTGGCAAAAAGCCATGGATTTGGCGGAAGAAGTTTACGTGCTATGCAAATTGATGCCGAAAGATGAGCTATATGGTTTAGTCAACCAATTACACCGAGCCGTGGTTTCAATACCTTCTAATATAGCAGAAGGTTTTGGAAGGCACTCTACGGCAGAATATTTGCATTTTTTATCAGTAGCGAATGGTTCTTTGGCAGAAGTGGAAACACAACTGCTTCTGGCAATTCGATTTGGATACATTGTCTCTTCCCAATCTGAAAAAGCACTATCTTTAAGACTTGAGATAAGTAAGATGCTTGCATCACTTAGAAGGAAACTGGTAGATAGGAAACAGGAGAAAGGTAACAAGTGACGCACTTAGCACTGTCCCCTGTCCCCTGTCCTCTGTCCCCTAACAAGGAGAACAAATGGCACGTTATGCAGTAATCGGACTCGGCCGTTTTGGAATGACGGTAGCCAAGATTTTGGCTGAAAACGGGATGGAAGTAATTGCCATCGATAAACAGCAGGAACTTGTGGATGAAGTTAGCAGCCTGGTAACCACTGCAATCTGCATGGACAGCACCGATGAAGCTGCGCTGCGTTCACAAAGCTTGAACGAAACCGATGCTGTAATAATAGGCATTGGCAGTAATATTGAGGAGTGCATTTTAACTGCCGCAATTTTAAAGAAAATTGGGGTAGGGATTATATATGCCAAGATTGAATCACAATTGCATGGCAGGATTCTGGAGCTTATTGGTGTTCAACATACTCTTCTTCCCGAAGAAATGATCGGAAACCAATTAGCTAAAACTTTAATTAGCCGTAACGTCTTGGAGTATGTAAATCTCAGCAGCGGTCATATTGTTGTAGAGATGGTAGCACCTAAGGAATTTGTGGGTAAACCGTTGCAGGACTTGGCCTTGCCAACTCAGCGGGGCGTGAATGTTATTGCCATAAAATACAGCTACCTGTCTGTTACAGAAGATGGTCACAATGTAATTGAAAAGCGGCTTAACGATATGCCCGGCGCAAATGACATGGTAAACGAAGGGGACGTCCTGATTTTGCTTGGCCCCAAGGGTAATATTGATAAACTGATTTACGACACAGCAGTGAATAAGGATTAGGCTATGAAACGTTCATTAAAATCCAAATATCATCTTCTGATTGCCATCCTATTTGGTATAATTGCCCTGCAAACCACGATTCTCTTATTTGCAGTTGCCCAAGCCAAGGATATAGTAAGCCTGGCAAGTGACATTCATTCGATTGTGATTATCTTTGTGTTTGGTATCTTTGTGTATATTGTGGTTCTTTACAACTACATACCTTTCAAGCTACACAAGGCTATTGCAGATGTGCAGAGCTTGGTGGAACGCATAACCGGTGGAAACTATCAGATTGATATTGATAGCTCTGTATATGACCAGGACAAGGATTTTCAGTCTTTAATCTATGCTCTGGAAAAAATGTTGGATATTATTACCCGCTTCGATCAAGCCAAAGCGGACAAAATTTATGAGCATCATCAACGCATTCAGATGCTTATCAACCTCTTACCGCAATCGGTATTAATCATCGGAGCGAATGGAGACGTTGTTTATTGCAATAACCAGCTTAGAAAACGCTTTCCAGTTGTGAGTGAAATGGTAAACTTGGGAGAAGTGATTTGGAAAAGTGATTATCATTCCAGAGTTTTTGCCGCTATCCTGGATGCTTTACGCTATGGCAATAATATTTATGATGTAGTTGTGGAAGATCTGGTGTATTTAGACAAAGTACGGATTAATGGTTCAATTGTCCGAAACCGCAAAGGCATTTCGTCCGGAGCAGTTTACGTGATGGATTTTTCGGATCATGAAAAATAAGATTAAGCTGATTTACGAGCCGGAAGAACCGTTACGATTAGATAAGTATCTGGTGGAGATGAATATCCAGGAGCTGTATTCCCGCAGTTTCATAGAGCGTTTGATAGATTCGGACAGTATTCTGGTAAACAGCATTCCCATCAAGAAAAGCTATCTGCTAAAGCCCGGGGACGAAATAATGATTAAGCTGCCGGAACCGGAACCACAGGATATTTTTGCTCAGGATATACCCTTGGACGTAGTTTATGAAGACGAAGACCTGGCAATAATTAATAAAGCGGCTGGAATGATAGTTCATCCAGGCTTTGGGAATCCGGATGGGACCTTGGTAAATGCAATTTTGCATCGCTTTGGGTCGCAACTATCTGTAGGCAGGGAATTGAACCGCCCCGGTATTGTGCATCGTTTGGACCGTGGGACTTCCGGATTGATCATGATAGCCAAAAACGACGCTACGCAGGCAAAACTGCAGGATATGTTTGCCATGCGGCAAATTACAAAAACCTATCTGGCGATTACTACGGGAGTTCCAGAACCTGAAACAGGATGCGTTGAAACATACATAGCCCGCAGCACAAAAAATCCCCGGATGATGTGCATTGCCGATGAAGGCAGATATGCCATTACACATTATGAGACCTTAAAAACATGGCACTATTTTGCTCTGCTTAAGGTGAACTTGGAAACAGGCAGAATGCACCAAATCAGAGTGCATTTGGCGCACCTAAATTACCCGGTTTTGGGGGACTTGCTATACAATACCAGACGCTATGTGCATTCTATCCTGCCCCAAAACATGAAGCGTAAGGCAACAGAACTGCTGACCACACATCTGCTGCGCCAGGCTTTGCATGCTTGGCAACTAAGCTTCATACACCCGAACAGCGGCAAGGAGATTTCAGTTTATGCTCCTTTGCCGGAAGACCTTAAATACACTTTGGACTGGCTGCATCAATATTTTGATATTGACACAGATACCAGAGATTTGAATATGATCCTAAGTGAGGAAAATTATAATTGAAACAGACTAAACCAGATAATGCAAAAGTAGAATTCTGCCCCATAGAAGAGGCCATTGAGGTTATCCGAAAAGGCGAAATGCTGATTGTAGTGGATGACGAGAATCGCGAAAATGAAGGCGATTTATTGATGGCTGCTGATCTTATTACTGCTGATAAAGTAAATTTTATGATCAGCCAGGGGAAAGGGCTGCTTTGTGTTCCGATGGAATCGGAAGTGGCAAGCAAGCTGGATATTCCCTTGATGACTACCATAAACAGCGACAGGCATGGAACCAAGTTTACCATTTCGGTGGATGTGGTGGAAGGAACAACTACGGGGATTTCTGCTGCAGAAAGGGCTAAAAGCATAAAAGCCCTGGCAAATCCGCAATCCAGGCCAGAAATGTTTATGCGACCTGGACACGTTTTTCCCCTCCTGGCAGAGAAAGGGGGAGTTTTAAAACGTGCAGGACACACAGAGGCTGCGGTAGATTTGGCAAAATTCGCCGGGTTAAATCCTGTAGGTGCAATCTGTGAAATTATCAGGGATGACGGAGAAATGGCCAGGCTGGATGACTTGATTCCTTTTGCTGCAAAGCATAAACTAAAAATGATAACCATAGAATCGTTGATTCATTGGCGCCGAAAAAAAGAACGTCTGGTGCATCCGGTTTCCAAAGCCAAATTGCCTACGGAGTATGGATTTTTTGATATCATTACGTATATCAGCGACTTATCCGACGAATACCATCTGGCTTTAGTGATGGGAGAGATAAACAAAGACGAAGCCACTTTGGTTCGTGTTCATTCAGAATGCCTCACCGGAGATGCTTTGCACAGCATTCGCTGTGACTGCGGAGAACAATTGGCCAAAGCTTTCCAACTGATTGCAGCGGAGGGGAAAGGAGTGATCCTTTATATGCGTCAGGAAGGTAGGGGGATTGGTTTGGTGAATAAACTAAAGGCCTATCATTTGCAAGATAACGGAGCTGATACGGTGCAAGCAAACCTGGCATTGGGTTTCCCGGAGGATTTGCGTGATTATGGGATAGGAGCGCAAATATTAAAGGACATTGGCTTAAAGAAGATACGGCTACTTACCAATAATCCCAAGAAAATTGTAGGTTTATCTGGCTATGGTTTGGAAATTGTGGAGCGGGTTCCCATTGAAATATCCCCCCAGGCAACCAACCGAGAGTATTTAAAAACCAAAAAGGCAAAGATGGGGCATATACTGCATGACTTATAGAAAGATAATAGTCTTAAGTCTTTTGTTAATCATCTCGCTACCGTTTTTTGGGCTAAATCCCAAACCGGTGGGATTTGTTAATGATTTTGCCAACTTGATGAGCATTGACACCCGCAATCGGATAAACGACTGGGCTATAGAGCTGCGGGAAAAGACTGATACAGACTTCTTTATTGCTACTTTCGATAATATCGGTGGTGCTAACGAAGTGGATTTTAGTGTGCAGCTCTATAAAGACTGGGCAATTGGCAGTAAGCGTGATGAAGGTGTGTTAATCCTTCTGGCCTTAAAAGAGCGCAAACTGCGAATTGAAGTGGGTTACGGTTCCGAAGGCTATATCACCGATGCTTATGCCAGCGATGTCTATAATACCATGCGGTCATATCTTTCCAAGGGTAATGAAAATTGGGATAAAGCCTTTACTCAAGGCTCTTTAATGCTGCTTTCCAAGTTTGCCGAAGAAAAAGGCATTACCTTAACAGGCATGTCGGAATACTCGCAAAGGGCTACAAAAAACCAAGCGAGGAATGGTTTGGGTGGGATAGGATTTATAATTCTATTCATAATTTTAATGATTGTTACCAAGGGTCGCATCCTGGAAGTGCTAATCTGGATGTCAATTTTAGGTGGCCGCGGTGGCGGAAGTTGGGGCGGAGGCCGTGGTGGCGGAAGCTGGGGTGGTGGCAGTAGTGGCGGTTTTGGTGGTTTCGGTGGTTTTGGTGGCTCGGGAGGCGGACGTTCTGGTGGAGGTGGTGCAGGTGGAGGTTTTTAAATGATATTTCTAAAGTCATTAAGCTTTATAGTATGGAACATAGCCTTAGGGTTATCTTTGGTATATTTAATCAAGTGGTTGTTATTCAATGCGAAAGCACGCTATATCTTTGGCAAACGAATTCTCCTGACTCCAGGTTTTTTGGTTGCTAAACGCGAATGGTTGTTTAGCAAAGCAAGAGATATACTGCACGATTATCTGGATCAGGCTGCCAACCCAACCCGCAACACCGGTTACCTGAATAAATGGCTAAACCAGATTAAGAGTTTTTTATGGGAAAAGACAGATTTTGTGCAGCAATGGCGAATTTTACCCGCCAAACTTAAGGATAATATCCGCAATAAGATTGTTGATGCATTTACCAGTTTAGCCGCCAATCTTCTTCGTAAAACGATTCCAAGAATGATTGAGCAGCTTAGAATTGAGCATCGCATTGATGATTATGATTTTCAGTTTAGCATTGAATTCTTTTATGGTTACTTTAGAAAATACGTTTATAAACCAATGATCCTGGCTTTCATTGCGCTAAACTTCATTATTGGTGTTTTGAATATGATCCTATTTTTAATAATCGCATAGGGGTAATGAAAACTCTCAGGAACAGCATATTACGTCTGGCAAGGCGCTACAGCGTCCATGGCGATAGCCTGAAGCAATTTATCCGTTTTTTATGGGTATGCTTGTTTATTACTACATTGCTGTTTTGTTCGGCATTATTAGCATGGATATTTGAACACCGTGGTTTTGAAGGCAGTTCTATCAGGTCTTTCTGGGATGGCATCTGGTGGGCTGTGGTAACAATTGCAACTGTTGGTTACGGAGATAAATATCCCATCACCTTTCCAGGTAGAATTGTAGGAATATTGTTGATAATTGTAGGTTATGCCTCTTTAACATTCTTTACCGGTTTGGTAGCTTCGCTATTTGTGGAGGACAGACTGAAAGGAGCAAAAGGATTGAAACAGATTAGAGCTCACAACCATGTAGTAATCTGCGGATGGAACAACACGGGGGATTTTCTGTTACGTGCTTTGGTGGAAAAGAATTTTCCCGATACGGAAATATGCATCCTGGCAAACGAAACTGCAGAATTCTTTGAGCGACTTGAATCCCGCTATTCATCGCTATCGTTACGTTTTGTGCGGGGAGAAGCAACGCAGGAAGAAACGTTGCGCCGGGCTTCTGTTCAAACTGCTGCGCAGGTAATAATTCTGGCCGATCATTTGTTAGATAGAAGTGCTGCCGATGACCGCAGCATCATAATCGCAAATGCGGTGCATTACCTCATAAAGAAAGATAAGATTACTGTGCAGTTGATCAATCTGGAAAACCGCAACATGCTGTTACGCATAGGGATAGTCAATACTATTATATGGGATGACATTGGCGGATACATTCTGGCTAATCACGTGTCGGACCAAAATAGCATTGCAGTATATTACCAACTGGCCAAAGACAGTATCAACCGCATTTTTACCAAGAATATTCCTGAACACTTTGTAGGTAGGAGCTATGGAGAGTTATTTGACGAGTTTTACAAGGACCATGGCAAGATTCTCTTAGGTTTGATGAAAAAAGAACCGGAATTGGAGATATCGTCCATTTTTGCCGCTGACAGCAGTGGGATAGATCAATTCATTCAATATGCCCTAACCAAATCAAAAAGGGTAGTTCCGGATGAGCAGAATAAAATACGCTGGAACCCTTCCCGAGAAAGTATTATCCAAGCCAACGATCATGCAGTTTTAATGGCGTGAATAAGGAAGAATGATGATTGAGCTTGAAGTTCTAAAAAAGGTCCCCCTTTTTAACGGATTAAACGAAGAGCATTTACGCAATTTGCAGACAAGAATTAGGCTCCATAAGGTAACTAAAGGCACACATATTCTAAAAGAGGGGACTTTTGGCGATCAGTTTTACTTGCTGGTTGATGGCTGTGTTCAGGTAACCAAAGATCTGGTAAAAGGCTTTGACGCAGACCAGGCTTCTACCGAAAAAGTTTTGGCTTCCTTATGTGGCGATGCTTTGCCAACCTTTGGAGAAAATGGAGTTTTGGGACATGGCGCAAGAACCGCAAACGTTATTGCCCAAACCGATTGCATCTTATATACCCTAAGTAAGGCAGAATTTGATAGTTTTGCCGTGCAAAGCTACCAAGGTGCCTTTATCTTTATGACCAACATCGCTAAAAAGATATCTGAAAACCTAAAATCCACAGATGATAATCTGGTAAAATTAGCCACAGCTTTGTATATAGCAGTTCAACAATAAGCTTTATCAGCTTGCTTTTTGGGCAGATCAAATTATTAATGTAGTAAGATACAAGTAACTACAAGGAGTGCTTTAGTGGAAGATACCAATAACAGAATCCCCAGAACCTTACCAGTATTGCATATGAGCAGTGTAGTCATGTTCCCATACCTGCTTATGCCGCTTGTTGTTTCCGATGAGGAATCAAAACTGGTGGTGGATTACGCTCTTTCCAATGATAAACTGATGGCTTTCTTTTTGGATAAGCCTAAAGACATTAACGATGAAACAGATATTGTCCACATAGGGACAGCAGTAACAGTTTTGCGGATGCTGCGTAATCAGGATGGTTCCATTAGTTTACTTTTACAGGGCAGTTCGCGCATCAAAAAACAAAAGATCGTGCAGAAAAAGCCATTCATTATGGTTGACGTGGAACAAGTAGAAGAATTCACTGCCGATGATACTGAGATCCAAGCATATAGAACCATAGCGTTGGAACTTCTGGAGAAAATATCTCAGGAGAGCAGCCTGCTAAATCGTGAGATGATTACAGGGTTAGGAAACATAAAACAGGCTGGACGCGTGGCCGATATTATTGCCGGAAATATAGATCTGAATGTGGATGACCGCCAGAAAATATTGGAACTTGTTAATGTAAAACAACGCTATAAATTCCTGAACAACTGCCTGGCAGAGTTAATCCGGCAAATGCGGGTGGAAAATCATATTCGCAGTAATATCCAGCTTGAGATGAATGAAGATCAGCGCCGTTATTATCTACGCGAGCAAATGGATGCTATTCGCCGAGAGCTTGGTGAAACAGATGAAGTTAGTAAAGAAATGCTAAAATGGCGCGATCTAATAGAAAAAAACAATTTACCGGAGCATGTGAAAGAAGTTGCCTACGAAGAACTGGAACGTCTTGGCACAATGCAACCGGCTGCCAGCGAGTATGGTGTAATTCGCAATTATCTGGATTGGATAGTGAATCTACCCTGGCATACCTATAGTAAAGACAGGCTGGATTTAAACAAAATTGAGCGTATTCTGGCCAAAGATCATTATGGCTTGGAGAAAGCCAAAGAACGCATCATAGAATACATTGCCGTTAAAAAACTGAAAGGACACTTAAAAGGACCGATTCTCTGCTTTGTTGGCCCTCCCGGAACCGGTAAAACCTCCATAGGTCGCTCTGTTGCCCGAGCTTTGAATCGGAAGTTTATCCGAATGTCCCTGGGTGGAATACATGATGAGGCTGAAATCAGAGGGCATCGCAGAACCTATATTGGTGCCATGCCTGGCAAAATATTGATGGAGATTAAGCGTCAGGGCACGGCCAATCCGGTGTTTATGCTGGATGAAATTGATAAGCTGGGACGAGATTTTAGGGGTGATCCTGCCTCTGCACTATTGGAAGTGCTTGATCCGGAACAGAATAACAACTTTGTGGATAATTATATAAATCTGGCTTTTGACCTGTCTGAAGTTATGTTTATCACTACCGCAAACTCGCTGGATACAATTCCTCCTCCCTTGCGAGATCGCATGGAGATAATTGAGTTTTCCAGCTATCTGGAAAACGATAAAATTGAAATTGCCAAGCACTATCTAATCCCTCGTGAAAAGGAAGATAACGGACTTGCTGGCCAAGACCTTATTTTGCATAAATCTGCCTTACAAGAGCTTATTCGCTATTATGTGCGTGAAGCTGGAGTTCGCAATTTGCAGCGTCGGATTGGATCAATATTCAGAAAAATTGCCCGTGTAGTAGCTACGGGAGTCCAGAAAAAGTGGCTTATCAAGGCTGAGGATGTGATTGGGTATTTAGGTCCCCGAAAATATTCTTTGGAACTTGCCAACCGAAAGCCAGAAATTGGAGTTGCTACTGGTTTGGCCTGGACCGGATACGGCGGGGAAATGTTGTTCTGTGAAACAACCCGCATGCCCGGCAAAGGGAATATTCTGCTTACGGGTCTTTTAGGCGATGTGATGAAAGAATCAGCCCGCATAGCTGTAAGCTATCTAAAGGCAAATCACTTGGCCTTTCACATAAACCCAAAGGAATTCGAAACTTACGATGTCCACATTCATTTTCCTTCTGGTGCCGTGCCCAAGGATGGTCCGTCTGCGGGTATCACTTTAACAATTGCCCTGGCCTCGCTTTTTACCGCTCAAAAAGTGCGGCACGATATTGCCATGACGGGCGAAATTACTTTGCAGGGCAAAGTCTTGGCAATTGGTGGCTTAAGGGAAAAACTGCTGGCAGCCAAACGAGCCGGGATTAAAAAAGTTGTAATACCGGAAGAGAACCGGGAAACCTTATCCGATTTTCCCAAAGATATTCTGGATGGCATTGAGATAAATTTCGTTAGCGATATATCCCAAGCCATCAAGCTGCTATTAATCCCTGAGATTAAGAAAGCAGATATTATTGCGAAGCGAACTATCACTCCTCCAAACGCAGCAGAGGCAAATCTTGAAAGTGTGTAAATCTGCGGTATCTTCCATCCTTTTACTGCAATCGTTAAGCGGAGCATAGTTGGAACGCTATCCAACCATAAATATCTTGCTAAATTTGCCTCAGCACTATATTCCCAAGGCGGAATTTGTGTTGCGCACCTACTGCTATATTTTACGGTTAAGCCCGCGGTTTTTGTATGGCAGCCATTATGAAGGTGCACACCTGTATTATGGCCCTCAAAGCACCAATGATTTTCCCATAAAAATTCATTTTGACCCCCAAACCGCAGATTTTTTTCAACAAAGGGAGCTGTATCCTTTGGAGAAGGTAAACTTTTGCAAGTTCAAAAGTGAACACGTTCCTTTCCTGTTTTCCAGAGGTGGACGCATATTTTCCTTTTCCGATACAAGCTGCTTGTTTCGCAAAGATATCATTGCCAGCGGGTTTTATTTTTTAACTTGTTGGCACGAATACATCTTATCCACCTACGGGCAAAATCGTGGCAGGATAGACTATAAGCAAAGTTTGCAGTATCGATGGGATTTTACCGAAACACCTGTTGTGGATGTTTATTGCCAAATGCTTTTATACATTATGGCCACCTATTGTCCGGAATTCATTCGCGATGTGAACTGGGCAGAAAAAAAGCGTTTTGCCCTTTCTTTGTCCCATGATATAGACTATTGGAACTATTGGGATAGCTCTGCCAAAATCGATGCCTTGGTTTACAACTTGAAAACCTTTGTGAAACGTCCCATAAATGCCAGTTACAAGCTCATTGGGCACATGCTGCACAAAAACCTGATTTATAATCCCTGGAAAACCATGCAATCTCTGGTTCGCCACGAATATGAAAGGGGAGTCAGTTCCACCTGGTTCTTGTTAGCCAGAGCTGATTTTGAGGATAAAAGGCAGAATTATATTGCCGATTTGAAGGCACGAGTGCAGATTAATGATTTGCTGGGACAGCGGGAAGTGGGTTTACATGGCTCTCCGGAGTCTGCTTTTGATCCGGCTATTCTGCATGAAGAACTACAGAATTTGCAAGAATTGGGATTCAATCCTACCGGATACCGCACGCATTATTTGCATTTTGATTATCAAAAAAGCTTCACCATTCTGGAAGCTGCCGGGATAAAATATGATTCCACTCTGGGTTATTGGGAAAATATTGGCTTCCGGGCTGGTATCTCCTTCCCATTTTTCCCTTTCAATATTGCCGAAAACCGTCCCTTCAGGGTCTTGGAAATTCCTTTGATTGTAATGGATACAACTTTGTATTCGCATAAAGCAATGAATTTAAGCTACATAACCGCAAGAAGATCATTGCGTCGCCTGATTGATGTGGCGGCAAAATACCAGTCTCATTTATCTTTATTATGGCATAACACCAGCTTTGACCCCGTCGATTTCCCTTTTTGGGGTAGGCTGTATTGGGACACAATAGATTATGCTCTAAAAAAACAAGGCTGGATCACCTCCTTACACAATGTTTATGAGGAGTGGGTAAATCTTAGTTATTAGAGAGAACTGCGTAGGAGCAAGTGTGGAGTCGTTTCAGCCTATCCCAATCTTGTATTTATCGGCCAATTGCATAGTTGAAAGGACTACACGCGGCAAGTTCAAGTTAGTGCCCGGTGTAGTCCATCTGGCCATCAAACTTGGTGCTAAACATAGATTTTGTAAAGGCCAGATCGACTCCACCTCGAGAATTGCGTAGGGGAGATGGAGGCTTGGGAGTAATATAATGAAGACGCTGCTTTGGAAATTATTCTTTTTTAGCTTCATGTTTTTCTGCATGCTGGCTTATGTATTTTTTATTCTGCTAAAACCAATTTTGCCAGCCCAGGTATATCAAAAGTGGGTGCAAAAAGTGGTGCGGTTTTGGGCTCGGACAACGCTGCTATCAACAGGTAGCACGGTCAGCGTTAGCGGCATGGAAAATCTGCCGGATCATCGCAATATCTGCTTCATCAGTAACCATCAGGGCATGTTTGATATTCCGATGGTGCTTGGGTTTATCGGAATTCCCACAGGTTTTATTGCCAAGCAGGAACTATTTAAAATTCCCGTGCTTAGCCACTGGATGCGAGAAATGCCCTGCGTGTTTATTGATCGCAGCTCTGCCCGTAAAGCCATAGAGTCTTTTGCCGCCAGTGCCGAAGTTATCAAAGCCGGCCATCCTATGGTCATTTTTCCGGAAGGCACTCGCAGCCGCAGCGACAAGATGGGAGATTTCCATTTGGGTAGTTTCAAGCTTCCTGCCATGGCCGGAGCCACAATTGTTCCCATGGCAATCAAAGGGAGCTGGCGCATGATGGAAATCGATAAGAAAATCCATAAAGTTCAGGTAAAAATGCGCATTTTGCCACCCATTGAGCCAAATGATCCACTTTGTAAGGATAAACATGCACTTAGCAATCATCTGCACTCCCTGATTAGCGAAAATCTGGCCGAAATGTAAACTGAGGCCGAAGCTGTTGTGAATTCCAAGAAGGGAATTGTGTAGCTCTTCCTTGCGAAGCTCTTGCCTCTATAAAGCTCTCCCTCTTTCACCCTACGTTGTTTGTGCACATAGCAATTAAGGTATAATTAAGGATTCAATAAGGACTTCACCCTTAATGAGTCCTTATTGATGCCTTAATTGCAGAGCAGACGGGACTTTCGAGGTGGAGTCGATCTGGCCTTGAGAAATTCGGGACTTTCGAGGTGGAGTCGATCTGGCTCTGAGAAATTCTATGTTTAACGCCATGTATTATGGCCAGATGGACTACACCGGGCACTAACTTACGCATGTCGTGTGTAGTCCCTTTCAGCCTAACAATTGAGTGATACATTTGCAACTGAGAGAGGCAGGAACGACTCCTCACTTAATGGGAGTCTCCCCTGCTTTAGCTCTCCCCTGACGAAGTCTCTCCCTTGCAAAGCTCTTCCTTACAAGTATCGTTTCACCACATCCAGCACTTCGGGCAGATCCATGCCGATTTTGTGCAGATGTTCCAGGGTTGGCACACCGGCGGGGGTCCAGCCTTTACGTTCGTAAACGGCATCAATCAGTTGCTGGTATTGATCTTCACGGTAGCTGCGCAGGATTTGCATCTTTTCGGCGGTGCTTTTGCCGCTTGGATCCACACCCAATTTATCTTGTAGCTGTTTGTCGTAGCGTTCGCTGCGGGACAGATATTCCTCTTCGGTAACGGGGCCTACCGCTCTGTAGGGTGGCACATCGTCTATGCGGCGGCCTTTACCCATGCGCATGCAGAACACCTTTTGGAAGTTGTAAACCCGTTCGCTTTGGCGAATCAGCTCGTATTTATCCATTGGCTTGCCGGTGATGGCTTTATAGATATCCACATAGTTGGCTACATGCTCGGGAACCTTGGCTGGTTCATCGGTTTCGGTGTTATTGGCAGGCTCAATATCGTTCCACGGCAATTTGCACAAACCTTGCAAGCCAAACCAGGTTCTGAACATGGGGAAGTAGTGCAGGGCTTCGGCTTTGTCCTTAAAGGTGGGGATGTGGTTGTTTACCATATCCATAAAAATCAGCCAGGCTTCATCGTGCTGCGGCCCTTTTAACGCCAGAGTGTAGCCGCCTTGCTGAGCCAGCGATTCCTTGCTCATATATTGTGAGTATTCCAAACCCTTGGCTTCCATGCCGATGTCTTGCAGAAAATCTGGATCAGCACCATATTCTTGGGCAAAGATGGCTTTCATGGCGCGTACTCCTTTGCCAACGGTGAGGCCAAAACCTTCGCCACGCGCCATTTGATGTAAAAGTTCCAGAGCTGTATCGGCATTTCCCCAGGTAAGCTCCAGTCCGCCGGTCTTTTGCTTGTCCAGAATGCCGTTTTCGTAGCATTCCATCACAAAGGCGGTACTGGTGCCAAAGGAGATGGTATCCACACCATAGGTATCGCAATAGAAATTGATTTCCACCACGTCTTTGGGATCGAACACACCGATATTGCTGCCACAACCAGCGGCAGTTTCATATTCGGGGCCGTCCACACATACGCTTTGGCCTTTGTAGGGGCCGGTGCGGGGTTTAAAATTATCCACTGCCTTGCAGCAGGAAAGTGAGCAGCCATACCAACAGCCATCTGCAACGCCCTGCGTGAAGAGAGCGGTGAATTCCCGGGAGTGCAGGCCTATGGCTTCGGGAGCTTGGCCATATTTGAAATTGCGGATGGGCAGCAGGTCATAATCGTTCATCACTTCCATCAAATGTGCGGTGCCAACTTCGTGCATGCGGCACTGGGTGGAATCTCCGGCTTCAATTTCCTTGTGCAGTTTCAAACCGGTTTGCTGCAGGGTGGGCAAATCAACGGGATTATTGGTGTCGGCTTTTAGGCCAGAATACTTTACCACCATGGCTTTGATTTTTTTGTCGCGGAACACGGTTCCGGTGCCACCGCGGCCAGCCTGTTTAAGCCTGGCAACCTTGCGGCGCTTATCCCAAAAAGAGAAATTGAGGCAGGTGATATTTACATGGTCAGCAGCATTACCTGTGGAAACCACAGAGACAAACTGGTGTTTATCGGGGCTGTCGGCAAATTCTTTAATCAGTTCTTCAGCAAAGATGTGGCTGTTGATTTCTTCATCGGGAGCACTGAAAATCTGCACGGTGCCTTTGTCGCCATCGATAAAGACTATCACTTCTTCATCGGCTTTGCCTTGCAGCTCCAAAGCGTCCCAACCCGAAAACTTTGTGTAAGGCCCAAAATGCCCGCCCACATTGCAATCCACGGGGATGCCGGTAAGCGGGGAAATGGTTGTAACGATAGATTTACCGCTGCCGGGATAGCTGGTATTGCCACAAAGCGGGCCAAACGCGATGCAGATTTCGTTTTCGGGGCTGTTCCAGGTGGTGTCGTCTTTCACGCCGTGCCACATCAGATACATGTCAAAACCCTTTCCGCCCACAAATTTATCTATCATCATGTCGCTTACGGGTTTGGCTTTAATCTCTTTGGTGCCAACATTTATATACAGAGTGCGTTTGTTGTAGCCTCGCTTTACGGGAGCCAGGTCGTATGTGAATTCAGCAATTAGTTTTCTATTCATGTTATTCTTCCTTCTTACTCTACAACTATTTTTATGGCATCAGCCGGACAGGATTTGGTGCAAACTCCGCAAGCAATACACTTAAAGGGATTTTGCAAACCAGGAGAGGTGTGCATTGAGCCTGTGGGGCAAACAGCTACGCACATCAGACAGCCTATGCACAAGGATTTGTTGATCATCACCACACCGTTAGAGTTTACAGACAGAGCAAGTGTGGGACAAGCAGCCACACAAGCCTGGCACTGATTGCACACATTCATATCGGGATAGGTGATACTTTCGGTTATAACAATGCAAGACAATGCTGCATTATCTTCCTTAAAATAGAGGTTAGAACAAGCACTTTCGCAGGCATGGCAGGCGATGCACTTTTCGGGAAGAGGTTTTAGCACTTTCATCTGGCCTAACTCCATTGGGTTTATTTTTTACTGAGGCCAATTTTCCCGTGTGACGTTATCCAGTCAACTATAATCTTGCAGTTATGGTGCCCCCAAAGAAGTAACTATGGGGGTCTATTTCAAACATCCCAATATCGCGTTGCCAGATACTGCTATGCTTAAATACCCCCATTACTACAAAATGGTGAGTTAGCTTTACTATTACATGTGCTGCAAACTTAAGATTTTCCGTGGATTCCACCTGTTGACAACGTTCGTATTCTGCGCTACCAATCAGCCGGATTGATTCCAGATTCAATACTCCGATTCTCAAACCAGCATAAACCTCGGATGCAGTGCTGTCCACTTCTGTCTTCCAATCATTATCTTTTATGTAACTACCACCAAAATCCATTCCGATCACTTTACTGAAATTAAGTGCTAAATCACCATCTATAGTTATCTGCTGTCTATCCATAAAATTCGTTTTAAAATTTTCCACAGCGATACGGGCAATCAGCATATTTCCAAGTGAATTTGCCAAAAGCATAGGGCTGGAGGCAGTGCCCAAGCCGCGAAAAGTGTTTGGCTCCAGATAGCGGTTGGTGAGGCTGGAAGCCAGGATATAGGCACTTGCTTTAGTGTTAGGAGTCCAGGATAAAACGCTGGGATCAAAATAGGAACTTAGCACCGAAAGTTCGCTTGGCCTAAAACTATCAGGAACCTGATTATATTCAAAATCACCTCCCATTTCCGTAAATTGCTTTTCGCTCCTAAACCGGATGGCAGTCTCTCCCCTGTAGCCCAGATAGTTTTCATAAGGATAATAATCGCTCAACTTGTTCTGCACAATATAGCCAAATAGCCGGAAGGATTCTGGATTGGGAAGCCCTGCACCTGCTCCAACCCGCGATAAACTAACTCCGGAAGACATATCGCCATTCTGCCAGGTTTTTATCACATGGTAAAAAGCCTCCACTCCAATGAAAGGGACCTTCATGCCAATAATGTTACGCGTAACATACTGTCCTCTGGAATCATCAGAATTATTGAAGTTTTCTACCAGGAATTCGTGGGCAGTGAGCGCGGTTAAATACTTGCTGGGTTTAGGATTATACACCATGTCCTCATCGGTTTTCTTTTTTAACCCCTCTTCCACAGTGCTGGAATATCTGTTGCCATAAACATTTGTGGTGCTGCTGGTTTTGGGGCTGGGATTTACACCGCCATCGGGCTCAATAAAATAGTATGTGAAATTCAGTGAGCCGATTTTCCAGGGACGTTGGGTGTTGTCGGTAGATTCGTAAACATCGGTAGAAACATTGGTAGAGATTTCATCCAAAGTCAATCCCGGTTTGGACATCTGGTGTGCCAAGCTACGGGTAAAATCGCTGTTAGAGCTTTTACCATCAGATGCTACCGCGCCAGCTTCGGCAGAATACATAAAAAACATATTGCCATTTGCGCCTGTCATAGCCAATCCTTTTGCGCCAGTGTGGGACATGGAATAGGGATTTTCACGGCAAGCGTCTAAAAAGACCATAGTGATAGCGGTAGAATTTAACTTACTGCTAATCCAATTCAGGCTGATGGCTTTGTTTTCGATGTCAGATTCATCCTCAAAAGCTTCTCCCACAGGAAGTAAGAAATTTTCACCAGCCAATTGCACTCCGTGTCCGCTGTAATAGAAAACTACCTCATCTTCCTTATCCAGGTTTTCGGAAAACTTGCGCACGGCACTATTAAAGGCTTCGCGATTTACATCAGTATATTTGGTTACGGAAAATCTGAGTTTCTTAAGAGTGCTATGCATCAGCTCTGCATCGTTAACAGAATTTTTAAGCGATGTATCGGTGTAGCGGGCATTACCAATTACTAATGCTCTGCGTGCCCCAAAAGCCATGCCAGACAGTGCCAAAATCAACGAAACAACCAAAAGTTTCTTCATTGTTACCTCCACTTTAGAGTTACGTCGCAACAAAAGTTATCCCCGATATTTCTGTCAATGTTTTTGTTATTGCTCCCAATTCAAGCTTTTATCCGGCTGCATAATGTTTCCAGATATCTGGATTTTAGCTGCTTGGAGGCCAGGGCTTTATGCTGCATTTTATGACGGCAAAAACACATGCCAACCCCAATGTGGGAGGCTGTTTTTATCACTTCGCAGGCACGCTCAAAATCCAGAATATGAATAGCATTATCACCTGAGAGCACTTCCTCTTGCACAAAAACCCGGCCGAGACGTGTTTCGCTGCCCAGCAGCAGGTCCTTGATAAAATCTTCTTCCACATTCAGGTATTGATAATACAGCTCACTTAGCAGCTTTTGGTCAATATCACCTCTGGTGCGCATTAGGGAAAACTCAAAGAATCCAGCCATGGGAGGCGGATTTGACGCCGTGATGAGACATATTACTGCTCCTGCTTCCAAGCATATTTGCTTCATCGGTAGGCTCATAATATATGAGAAATTGTCAAGCAGAACTTGAAAACATCAGGTGTCTTGTCATAAGGAGACTGTTCAAAAAGTGTAACCATATTACGCAGCTCCAGAGATAATAGGTTGTCGTTCCCGCGGAGGAGACTGTGTGAAAACACTTCTGAGCGGCATCCTGAGTCCCAGCGGGACGACATTGTTTGCCCAGAATGCTTTCTGCGCCGATGGACTGAAAGAAGTCCTGACGCCTAATCAGCGGGAAGTCAACATGAGATCAAGGGCGTTGCTGGCAACGGCGAGGTCTGAAGTAAGAAGCAGTGAGAATATGGAACATAGCGCAAGTGAACTGAGGTTGGTCGGTAGAGTGGGTAACCTTTCAATGTATG
>DIXL01000081.1 GCA_002428685.1 Cloacimonetes bacterium UBA6081
TACCAAGTTTGACACAACACTAGTTCACTGATGCGCTTTAACGCACTATCGAGTTTTGTCTTAAGGTCTTGGTGCTCGCTGTTCATATCATCCTCATGTTGGCAATTATTGAAAACTACGTTCGGATGTCAATCCCGATTTATTAGCGAATATTTCGAGCCCTACTATCAACGTAATGCATACACAAGAATTCTATATGCAGATTTCCTGTCATAATTTGCAATTTTCGGTGATCGGAATTGCAGAATTCCTGTCACAAACTACTTAAAAGGGTCTTGTTAAGGATGTCCTACGATGCATATGGATGCGACAGTTTGCAGATTTCGCTGCACAATTTGCAGTTTTCGTTGTCACGTTGCACACACAAACTCCTTGTGAACATCAATTCCTGCACAGTTTTTGTTGACAGCCTTGAGCTTGTAGATAGAATTGTACTCGTTCATGTTGGGTCTCCTTCTGATTATTTATTAGTTGGAGACCCTATTTTGAACCCTGCAAACTTGCTAAGTATTTTTCATTGTCAGTGGCGAAAACATCGTTTTCATTGTCGTTTCTCTGTGTTTAAAAAAAGAAAATCTCATAGTGCCCTCCTTCTTCAAAGCAAAACTCTCCATCTATTAGTTCAGCGCAGCTATCACCCCTCATGCTTCGTTTTTAGCAGCCTCGGTCTTGGACTGCTAAATTTCCATTTGCTTCCCGGCGGTTTTGCTCTACCTTGTCTATTAAAACCTACTGGAGGAATCATGCCAATCCTGGATGATAAAGTAATAAAAGAAGTTAAGAAGACCCTGGCTAATATGCAAAAGCCTGTTACCCTGAAGTTCTTTACCCAACCCTTTGAATGTGCATATTGCAAAGATACACACCAACTTTTAGAAGAAATGTGTGCCGTAAATGACAAGCTTAGCTTGGAAGTCCATCAGTTTGATAGCGACAAAGCAGCCGTGGAAGCCTATGGCATAGACAAAATCCCCGCTTTCGCCATTATCGGCGAAAGGGATTATGGCATTCGCTTTTTCGGCATTCCCGCAGGCTACGAATTTTCGTCCTTGCTTTCTGCCATTATGACCGTTTCCACAGGCATAACCAAGCTAAAACCCGACACTATGGGCTTTTTGGATAACCTAACCAAGCCTGTGCATTTGCAGGTGATGGTAACTCCCACCTGTCCCTACTGCACCAAAGCGGTCATTTTAGCCCAACAGATGGCCTATTATAGCGACAAGGTGAAAGCCGACATGGTGGAAGTTTCAGAATTTCCACATTTAGCCCAGAAATACAGTGTGCAGGGCGTGCCCCGCACTATCATCAATGAAACTTCATTTATGGAAGGGGCTGCACCCGAAGCGATGCTGCTTGCCAAAATTAAGGAAATTCTGTAAATGCCGGAATTGCCGGAGGTTCAAACCGTCTTGGATGACCTGTCCAATGCGATTAAAGGAAAGCAGATAAGTTCGCTTGAGTGTTTTTATCCCGGAACTGTGATCCTTGATCCCGAGTTGGGGGGTGATCCCTTTCCCGCCACAGCCGTAGAATTTGTGCGCAGAGGAAAATACATGCTGATTCATCTGGATAGCGGTGCCAGCTTTATCATCCATCTGCGGATGACTGGTAAACTGGTTGCTGCCACGCAACCCGCTGAGCCGCAAAAGCATGAGCGTGCAAGGATAAACCTGGGCTGTGGTAAATTGCTGCATTTCATTGATATCCGCACCTTCGGCAAAATTATCCTGTGTAAGACGGCCAATATCCCTTTGTTTATGCCACAGCTTGGTTTGGAACCGCTGGACAAATCCTTTACCGCCCAAGCTCTATCTGCTAAACTGAAAAGCAAAACCGCTCCTATAAAAAGTGCGCTGTTAGATCAGCGGATCATTGCCGGACTCGGTAACATCTATGTATGCGAAATCCTTTACAGGACGGGGATAAGTCCGATAATTCAAGCTGGCAAACTTAAAGCTCCAGCTTTGAAACGAGTTGTAAAAGAAACTGTGCAGGTGCTTTCCGAGGCCATCGCCATGGGAGGCACCAGCATTTCGGATTTCAGGCGCATAGACGATAAAACCGGAGAATTCCAGCATTTCCTAAGGGTATATCAAAAACAAACCTGTCCATTGGGGCACCCTATTGAGCGCATTGTTCAGGCTGGACGCTCCACCTTTTATTGCCCGGTGTGCCAAACAGAAAGTAGCAAGTGAATAGTGCTCACGTGAATTGCAGCTTGACAGAAATGCTTGGGTGATTTTTTTGCAAACATTGAACTTATAAGGAAGTTAAAGATGGATACACAGGAACCAATTCTGCAAGCGAAAATAAACCTGAGTGCTAAGAGTGAAGAAGAACTTTTGGAAATCTACAACAATGCTGAAGAAGATAGCGAAGAACTGAAGCAAGCCAAAGAAGAGCTGACTCTGCGAGGTTATGAATTTCAGACACAAGAAGAAATTGACGAAATTGAAGCATTCCAAGCCGATGAACTGGCAAAAACAATTCTGCCGGTAGAGCATTATTCAAAAACCGGAACCCTGATTTGGGAATTACTGTTCTTGGCACTATCTTTGGGTGGTGCGATTTATTTTTTGCTCACAATGCAGAACAACGGAGTTAAGATCACCCCAAGGCTGGGATTGTCCACTGCCGTAATAGTGTTGTTTTTCAGCACCACGGGTATCTTTGTAGGTGCAATTCGCCGTTTGGCCAATCTGAAGGTAAATCCGGCTGCAACTGCTTCTGCCATTGTCTATTATATTCTCTGTTTCTTGTGGAGTGTATGTTTGGTTGGTGCCGCATATTATGTCGTGAAGAATTTCTCTGAAGTGGTAAAATACAGTTTCGAATACGCGCTTGTCTCAGCATTGATGCCTTTGATTGGTGCTTTGGTAAGCATGGCTTACGCAGTAATTTTCTTTATGCTGGGCAAGGAACTTGGCGCTAAAGCTTAAGTGCTTTAATTGATCCGTTTCTACCTTTAATCAAATATATTCCAGGGCTGGTTTGACGTCCCAGATTGTCGCAACCATCCCAAGTGCTTTCATATTTACTTCCCATATTACTTAAGCTTTTTAGCTGCCTGATTTTCTGTCCTTTCAGATTGTAGATGTCAACCTGTTCATTGCTCTTTGAGGAGACGATTTTCAGGGTTTCACAAAAGGGATTGGGATAGACTTTCAGCACTGAAGCCGGAGGTAAAACTTCATCAGAAATTTCGCTGTATGGATTGTAGCAGGCAATAAAGGCGTTTTGATTGCTGACGTTACCTGTCTCGATTAAATGTCCACCGATGTTTCCGCTGCCATAATGCCAGCCACAGACCGCTAAGCTGCCATTGGGAAGTATTTTTACTCCAAAGGGCACTTCACTGTTTAACCCAACTTTACCACCCCTCT
>DIXL01000121.1 GCA_002428685.1 Cloacimonetes bacterium UBA6081
CGCAGCATCCTCAAGAAACATGAGAAACGCAAAGGTATAGCTACGGCAGGCATGGATAACCTCAGATACCCCAATGCCATCTTTGATAATTGCGGGTTTTTCTCTTTCGTCAAAGCCCGTGAAGAATTATGCCGGTCTCTTAAATGAGTAACCTGTTTTCTGGAGAGCCGTATGCGGGAAAACCGCACGTACGGTTCGGAGGGAGGGGAGCCAGTAATGGATAACTCCCCTACCCCTATCAACATTGATTGCGTCATGGCAGGCTTGACAAGACACTATAAAAGTTTGACCGGTTTAATCCTCAGTATCGGGGTATTTTTCACGAATGGACTGCACTTCTTCCCGGATGGTGAGGAAGACTTCAATTAGCTCCGGATCAAACTGACTGCCCGAGGAGCGGATAAGCTCTTCGTAAACGTTTTCCTGCGTCCAGGGCTCTTTGTAACTTCGGCGGCAGGAAAGGGCATCGTAAACATCAGCAATGGCCACGATTCTTGCCCATAGGGGCGATTCTTCCATAGCTTTTCCCATAGCCTTACCGTTGAGCAGGGTTTTATCCGGCAGGGGTGCTCCATTTGCCAAATCTATAAAGCCGGGATATCCCCGTCCGTCCCAGCGTTCATGGTGACTCAGTGCGATCTCGCGGGACATGATATCCAGTTCGGATGTGGCATCATTGAACAAGCGTGCGCCTATGATGGGGTGGGTTTTCATTACGTCATATTCTTCGTCTGTCAGTTTGCCCGGCTTTTTCAGTATAGCATCGGCGATGCCAACCTTGCCCACATCATGCAGCATGGCAGAGATACGCAAGAGGTCTTTATTACGTTGAAGTTCTGCTTCGGGAATTCCATACTTCAAAGCCCAGGCTTCATAGATTTCGGCGGCATAAGCACCCACTCTGTTAACGTGCGCTCCTGTTTCCTTGGGGTCGCGCATTTCTGCCATCCCGATCATCCGCAGGATTATGGCGCGGGTCATATCGGCGCGCTCCAACGCTATGGCTGCCGTATTAGCGAAGTAACGTATAAAGGACACGTCTTCATCATGAAAGCTGATAATATTCCCTTCAGCATCAAAAGCATTAATCAGTTGTAATACTCCGATTACCTTTCCGCTGGCAGTGGGCATGGGAATGGTGAGCATGGATACTGTCCGGTAGCCGGTTTTATGGTCGTAAGCAGGGTTAAATGTAAAGGGCTGTGAGCTGTCCATTTCGTAAACATCAGGGATGTTCAGAATAGTGTTATGATAAGCTGCGTAACCAGCGATGGAGCTCTCATTCAGGGGCATGCGGAATGTGCTGTAAAGCAGTTTTTTTCCCGGAGGCAAGGCTTTTTGCTGCGTGTCGTTTTGAGTGTAGCTGAACAGAAGCTCGTTATTCTTGCATTTATAGATGCTGCCCGCATCGCAATTGCTAAGCTTGCGTGCTTCTGTGAGGATACTCTCCATTAACACATCGGTGTCTTTAATATCGGTCATCATCGTGCCTAAAGCGATGATCCTTTCCAGCATGTTTTTTTCCTTGTCCATGGCTACTTTCCTGCAGGTCTATGACTTTTCATTATTAAGACAGTGTAATCGATACGCCTGTTTTGTCAACAATTGGATATTTCCCCCTTGCATGGCTCATAAATTGCAATAAACTATCTGCATATAAAAGATTTCACATCCATGGAGGTTTGCCATGTTTCGACCGATACTTTTGGCCGTGATGATTACCTTGTTTTGCGGTGTCCTATTTTCTGCCGTGCGGCTTACGCCATTGGAGAATTTCGATAGCGGAAGCGTTGTGCTATCCTCTTGGGCAGATGAAGACATCGATCCTGATGCCTGGAGCCTGGATGCCGGAACGCCTGATGCCTCTCCCTGGTGCCTAAAAATTACCGGAAACACCTGGAAGTATCAGCAAATAACTCCTCACGCCATTGACAGTGTGGGTGTTATTCAGCTAAAAGTGAAGCATACAAATAATGGCAAGCTGCAGGGAATTGGCTTTAACGATGGGGTGCATCAGTTGTTTTACAGTTTTTCGGGCAATGCGGTGGCAAACATAGAAACCTGGGTGCCTGTGTATCAGGGTGCCAACGATGCCGGAGTCTGGAATACCTATCAGCTTCCCCTGGCCTCGGACTGGCAGGCTTTTTTTGAATACATACCTGTCCTCAGTGGCATTATCTATGTAAACGATATGGACGGAGTTACTAACCGGACAGTATATTTTGACGCAATTGAGGATATAAGTTCCGATTTACCTGTTCCTCCCAGGGTTACCGTTAGTGCCGGCCCGCCAACCTTAGGCAAGAATGTGGGGATAAATTTCAGCAGCACGGTGTTTGATCCCGATAGCAGCGTTTTTAGCTACGCCTGGGATTTTGGCGACAGCACCTTTAGTGCAGTTGATAATCCCTATCATCTTTATACCGACGCAGCAGGACATACCTATACGGTTACCTTAAAAGTAACTGACGACACCGGGAAAAGCGGCTATGCCTCCACCATTGTTTCCATAGACCCCGGGCCAAGCACTATGCCGGTCAGCATGAATTTTGTGGGTGATGTGATGCTGGCCAGGGCTTATGAACAAGCGGGAGGAATAATCCCCACTTATGGGGTTAATTCCATCTTTTTGCCTACTCGTGCCATCTATGGAGATGCCGCAGAAATAAACGTAGCCAATCTGGAGGTAGTGCTTTCTGATGTTGGGGTTCCGCATCCTACCAAATCGGTAAAATACCGTGGAAGCCCCAGCAATATAAGTGGGCTGGTTTTCGCAGGGATTGACGTGGTTAGCACCGCCAATAACCACACCTTGGATTATGGCTTATCAGCTTTGCAGCAAATGAGCAACTTACTGCGCTCCAACAATATCCTGTTCAGCGGATCCGGGGCAAATAGTTATGATGCCTATGAACCTACCTTTGTCAACCGTAGGGGGTTGAATATTGCCTTTTTGCGAAATTGCGACCGGACAGGGCAATATAACAACGCTCAGCCCTATTTGCAAGCAGGCTACAACAAACCCGGTTTTGCCTATATGACGCCCTATTACATCTCTCAACAGATTCAGGCCGTAAATGACGTGGCAGACCTTAAGATTGTAGAAATGCACGGTGGAAGCGAGTATTCGCTTGCTCCTGGCTCTGGCTATGACAAAGGCAATCCCTATTTGGAAGATACGCAGGATGAAGATTACAGCGACCGTAGCGATGTTCCGCATCAATGGGATATAGATATTAGGCATGGGACAATTGATAGTGGGGCAGACCTGGTGATTGTGCATCATCCGCATATAATACAGGGGCTGGAGGTGTATAACAACAAATTGATTGCACATTCATTGGGCAACTTTGTGTTTGATCTGGACTATCCGGAAACCATGCCATCCATGATTCTATATGCAGATGCAGACTTTTCCGGCTTTAGAAACTATAAAGTGAAGCCGGTATTCATTGATGGCTATATACCCAAGCCGGCTACAGGGCAATTGGGGCTTTATATTCTGGATTACCTGGCCCAGCGAAGCAGAGAACTGAATACCCGTTTGTGGGTAGATAGGGAGTCCATGGAAGCCAGAGTGCTGATGACAGACGACAATCCCATGGTGCGCAGCAGTGCTTTTGCCCTAAACCAGTCCCTGACAGGCCATGATGGCAGTATTAACTATACGCCTCCAATCAAGCTTGCCCGCAGAGGCAGCATCAGCGAAATAAGTGCTATTGAACCTTTTGATGCCTATGAATTGCGCCTTGGGCAGGAAAAGATTTGGTATGGTAATTTTGAGAACGAGGGTTCCTCTTTTTGGGTTCCACCAGCTTATGAAACAGCACTTGCCTTTGATGGAGAGCGTAGTGCAAAGCTAAGCACAACAGGCACTTCCACTGTTACTTCCACAATTCCCAAGCGTACCAAGATTTATGATAACACAACTAAATTTACCATGCATGGCTGGATAAAGACCGAAAACTCTGGGGGAGCGAATATTATCGTCCGCTACTTTAATGCCCGGACAACAGGCAACGCTATTTCCACCGAAAACGTTACTACGTCAATTACTGGAAACACGGATTGGGCCTACTACTATAAAGAACTAAGCATTCCAAGCAATGCATATTATTACGACATCAGGCTTAGCAACACCGGAAATGGTACCGCTGGGGTGGCATATTTTGATAATGTTGGCCTGATAGAATGGACTCCCTGGCAAGCATCAGCCGAATACAATGCCGTTGCCTGGCCAAATAACTATTACTGGATGCAGGCTAAAACCTCCGGAACCATGAAGTCTGTAACTTTGTCCGGCCAGGAAAAGTCTTATGAAGAAACTTTAATTCGCTCCAATTCGGTTATGGTAAAGCCCAAGCCAAGCCTGGAGATTAGCCCCAATCCCTTTAATCCCAGCACCACAATATTCTGTTCTTTGCCACAAGCAGCAGAAAGCAAGATACGGATATATAACCTTAAGGGGCAGCACGTTATGGAGCTGCACAAAGGCTTACTGGAGGCCGGCAAACACAGCTTTATCTGGAACGGTAAAGATGACAGGAACCGAGCCGTTGCCTCAGGAATCTATTTTGTCCGAATCGAACATGGCAGCTCAAGCGTTGTCCGTAAGGCAGTTTTGCTGAAGTGAGATTGTGAAAATACTTGACTAAAACCTGCCTATCAAATGAATTGATGTATAAACCTAACAAATGGGAGCATAAATGCGTAAGTTTATATTTGCCATACTTCTGATGATTTTGGCTTTTCCGATAATTGCGGAAGAGACCGAAATTACCGTCCCCGTATTCAGATTGCTTAGCACTAATCAATACGACGCAAATTTGCGCTATTATCCTCATTTACAAAGGATTTATGTAAATCAGGAATTTACCGTTTATGCAGACAGCCTGCTGGAAGCAGATTATTATAGCTTTTTCCTGAACAAGGCAGCGAATTTGGAATACGTGTATGTAAATGATAAGTTTACCCCGCCAATATTGGCTGAAGGCCTTGTGCCCGATCATTTTGTGCCGGTTTTACCTCAAGCGGAATTGCTTGCAGATAGCACAGATGTAATCTGCTACAGCTACGTTTTAAAGGAGCTTTTTGCAGAAACGGGGCAGATTAAGTTTCGCCTTAGATATTGGCTTGCTGAACCAGAATGGCAGTCAGCATCAGATGGTTCCAGCTATATGGAGTTATTACCCGATAAGTTCTGCTTCGTGCGTAACATCGAATCTGATAGCAATGTCAATGTGAAGCTGCAGATTTCCACCCGCTACAATCTGGAGATAAACGCTCCATGTCTGTTTACCGACATAGATGGAATCCGCACATATCGTGGCGGTTATGTTGATGCACCTCAAAAATCTACTTCAATTAAAATTTATAGGCTAAATTAGCTCAGTCCGGTAGAGCAACTGATTCGTAATCAGTAGGTCGGGGGTTCGAATCCCCCATTTAGCTCCAGAAAAATAACTTCGCCCCTCATTTCAGGGGCTTTTGTTTATCTCCGTAAGCATTAATTTGAATGGCGAAATGAGGTTTGATACTGCATTGGAATGGAATCTCGATACAGATCAAAATGCTCCAGATAGTGTGCATCACTTCCAATGGAAAATTTGGTTCCGCCTTGTTGTAGGTATAGCTCAATGATATGAGGTTCAGGCAAGAAACTGGGATATCCGTTGCGCAATGAACTAAGATTTATCTCCAAGGCAATGTTGCGCTCAATCATCACGCTAAAGATGTCTTTGATAATCGGATATGCAAAACTCTCATCCGGAATGGAAGGATAGTGGCGTTTGTAAACTCCCAAGTGCGCTAATACGTCTATGTTGCAGTTAGTTGCCAGATTAAGGTTTTGTAGATAATAGTCTTTCACCTGATTCGCGGTAAGCGGTTTGGGCAAAGGCAAAGCAATATTGGTATGATCTCCTAAAAAATGCACCGAGCCAAGAATAAGATCAAATGGTATTTCTGCTACAAGGTTTTGTGCAAAGTCTTGAACCTGGTGATAGTCACCAATTTCTATTCCAAATAGTATCTTGATGCTGGGATGGGAGCTTTGTAATGCTTTTATCCTTTTTTGGTAGCGCATTAAAGAGGGGAGACCAAATATTCTTAGTTCCTGAGGTAACAAATCCAGATGTTCTGTGATAGCTATCTCATCATAATTAAGTTCAATAGCTTTACGAACTAAAGGCTCTGCTTTAAGGCTGCTATCGTAACTATCTTCTGTATGAAGGTGATAATCGTATTTCATTGTATCCTCGTCAGGATTGCCGCACCCAAGGCTCCGGTAATTTCCGGATCGGGAGGAATTAGTAGTCTGCTGTTCAATTCTTCCGAAATGCAGGTGGCCAAATCGGTATTCAAAGCTACGCCGCCAGTGAAAACAACAGGAGGAGACCAGCTTAGGGCAGACATTTGAGTGCTGATCCGTTTTGCCACACTACGATGAACCGCTCTAGCAATGTTGTTGGCACTGTGGGCAGTGGCCATCATCCCAATGATCTCGCTTTCAGCAAAAACCACACAGGTAGAATTCAGGTTTAGGTTACTATCTGCCAGTATGGCTAATTTCGAAAGCATAGGAAGCTCACAACCAAGTTTCAGAGCTGTCATCTCCAAAAACCTGCCTGTGCCGGCAGCGCATTTATCGTTCATTACAAAATCTTCCACCTTACGGTGAGCACCAATTGTGATGATTTTAGAATCCTGCCCGCCAATGTCTATAATTGTATTCGCAGTGGGGAAGAGGAGTAAACATCCAGCCGCATGGCATGTGATTTCGGACAATACAGAATTGGCATAAGAATATAGCTTTCTACCGTAACCCGTAACACCTATTGTGTTTATATCTGGACAAGTGATGTTAAGCTTGTCATATGCATCGTTAATCAGTTCATTAACAGTATTTAAGGCATTAATATCCGTGCTTTTATAGCTGCTAAACAAGATTGTGGAGGTAGCAGAATCGAATACTGCAACCTTAGTATTGCGCGAGCCTATATCTATGCCAAGTTTTAGCATTTTACACCAAAATGTGCAAGTATTGATCGCTTTTAGCTAACCATTTGCCAGCAATCTCTTTAATCAGGGTTGGTGTAACGTTGTTTATCCGCCTTTCACGCTCTAAGAAATACTGCGGTTCATATCCCAAAGCAGCCAGATTACTCATGGAAGAAGCACTGTATGAAACGCTTTCAAAATCAAAGCGGTTCATCCCGATAAGAAAACGTTTAGCCCTTTCCAGTTCTTCTGCCGATATCGCATTAACGCTAATATCTCCGATAATATCCTGCATCAAAGCAATGCACTTTGCATAATCACGACGGCCGCAGAAGGCATAAGCACTCCAAAAGCCCAGATCATTAATAGAGCTGAAATCAAAGCCGGTTTGATAGGTTAAACCGTGCTGTTCACGCAAAATATCAAAGAAACGTGAGGATATGTCTCCTCCCAAAATTTGTGCCAGAAGGTGAAAAGCAGCATTTTCAGCACGATTGGAAGCGGGTGTAGCAAATCCACCCAAATGTATGATAGCTTGATCTGTATCACGGTATTGCTTTTGGAAGTGTCTATCACTGTTGGTATAAAGTACTTTATTGAGTAACAAAGAGGTTTCACTTTGTTTAAATCCAAACAGAGATTCACAAAGGTCGGTTATGTAATTTAGCTCGTGATTACCAACAATTGCCAGGCAAAAATCACGATTCAGAGTCCAACCGGCTGCCCAAGCAGCTATATCATGTAACTTTATGGAGCGGATTCTATCCGGATTGCCACTACTGCGAAACAAGTTGCTATTGTTTCCAGCCAGTAATTTGAACCACTTCTGATAAGCGTAACTGACTGGATAATCGTTATCGCGCCTGATGCTATCTAATGCTGCGAAGCGTAATAGAGAGAGATGCCGGACATCGAAACGCGGATATCTGATAATTTCTGCCAAAGTGGACAAGGCTTTATCCAGGTTTGCAGTCTGGCACTTTCCTCTGTAACTGGTGCTATCCAAATGATGGATTACTCTGATGTTAAATCCGTTTTCCCGCCCTATATGCATTAATTGTTCGTGGGAATGAAATTGAGTGGTGTAAAGCATCATAGCACTGGTGAAGAAATTGTGACCAAATGTTACTTCTGTTTCGCTAAGTTGGCTGATGTGCGTGGACAAAGAAAACCCGCTAACGCTTTTACAGGGCAGCTTGCGGTAAAGAACCTGCATGCCATTGGACAGATAGATCTGATAGTGATTATCATCAATTTGGGTTGCATGATTAGTTGGGTTAGGCTGTAGGCTTAAGGGTGAGCTATTTAAAATGCTGGGAGTGGTTTTAGGGCTTTTCTTACTTCGAGGATTTTGCCTTACCACCAATTTTACTTTCTTTATCTGGGAGGCAATTTCTTCATAGTTGGGAACCGGTTTGTCCCCTTCATGAAAAATGGTGAAAAAATTTGGTTTCCAATATTTGCGCACCACTTGGTAAACCTGATCCATGCTTATTGCGTTAATCCGCTCACCATAACTATGTAGTCTGGCCAAATTACCAATAAATTCTTCCACAGCCACCAGATTTGCCAGATTTTCCATGCCTTCGAAACTATATATCCAACTATGAATTATATCCTGTTTTATTAGGTGCATTTCATGGGTGGGTATGCCATTAACTGCCAACCTGGCAAGCTCTTCTGCAAAAATTGAGATTATAGCAGGGATGTTTTTGCTGGAGAGGGGAGTAAAGCACACTGCTGAAGCTCCGGAAAGCATTCCGCAAAGAGAATTGACTTTAACGGAAGAGCACAACTTTTCTTTTTCAACCAGTCGAATAAACAGGCGGGACGCTTTTCCAATTGCCAGATATCGCATGGCAATTAATAGTGCATCGGCCATAGGATGTTGTTCACACAGTTCCGGCATCGTAATTGACAGCAGGTCTTCGTTTTGCCCTTTTCGCCTGTAAAAAATACGAAAGGGAGTAATTTCGGGTTCGGACATTCCTACAGGCTTACTAACTACTCCTCCAGGTTTCCAGTTCCCAAAATAACTGTCTATCAAGCCGATAAGCTGTTGTGGCTGAAAATCTCCACAAACTACCAGGAATGAATTTTGCGGATTGTAATATTTCTTATAGTAGCTGCGTAACCCAGGGACTGTGGCTGCTTTTATGGACTCAGGACTACCTAAGACCGGATACTTCATGGGGCTTTTGAGAAAATAGTTATTTTGAATCCACTCAATATGGTCTGGCTCAGGATCGTTCTGATATTGTTTAATCTCTTCCAGGATAATGTCTTTCTCAGCCTCGATATCGTTAGCTGTCAGGCTTGCCTGTGTGGCCAATTGGCTTAAGATATGCAATCCCTGAGCCAGGTTTTCGCTGGGCAGTAATAGGTAATAGCAGGTGGAATCATAATCTGTATAAGCATTCAGCATACCCCCAAGTGATGAGGCATAACGGCTTAGTTCATTATTGTGAAAATCCTTTGTCGCCTTAAAGGCCAAGTGCTCCAGGAAGTGAGAATAGCCGTGCTGTTTGGTAGTTTCTATTACAGAACCAGCTTTTATATAAAGCTGCAAACACAAAACAGGATTAGAGCTATCCGGCACGCTGATAGTTTTGAAGCCATTGGCAAAAGTGTGGCTATTGGGAACAGGAATATTGTTGCTACGTAGAGGCAGGGTAGTTCCGCAATCTGGTATTGATGTAATATTGCTCATGCCTTGCAGATCATTGCATAAGCACTGTGGTTATGGATAGATTCGTAGTTTTCCGATTCCACATAAAATCCGGTGATTCTGCTGTCCTTTTTTAATTCCTGCGTAATTTCCCGCACAATGTCTTCTACAAATTTTGGGTTTTGATATGCTTTTTCGGTAACGAATTTCTCATCAGGGCGTTTCAGCAATGAGTATATTTCGCAGCTTGCATGAGATTCTGCTAATGCAATCAGTTCTTCCAACCATACAAACTCGTTGTAACAAACTTGAATTGTAATTTGAGAGCGCTGATTGTGTGCTCCATATTCACTAATTTCCTTGGAACAGGGGCATAGCGTGGTAACCGGAACACTTACTCCAATCCACAGTTTAAACTCATCTTTGTAAGAAGCATTGAAACTGCAATCGTAGCTGAGCAGAGAACTGATACGGGATATGGGAGCTTTCTTGGTAATAAAGTAGGGAAATTTTATATCCACATAAGCTGCTTCTGCTTTCATAGTGCTTCGCAGTTCCATTAGAAACGCTTCTAATTTCCCAATAAAGGCTTCGGTATGGTATCGGTTCAAAACCTCTATAAACCGGCTCATGTGAGTTCCTCTGCGATGATGAGGGAGCTCTACATATATGTTTAGGTCAGCAACACTATGCTGTGTCCCCTTGGCTCTGTCTTCCACCATAATAGGGTAACGAATCCCTTTCACACCAACTTTATCGATGGTGAGTTTACGGTTATCCGGTTGATTTTGTATATCTGGAATGCTCATAGTTTTTCGTTTAGCGATAGCTCTTTCATACCGTTGCTTTTAAGGGAAACCAAGTCCCCATCCTTGCTAAAATAGATTATTACATTAGCCTTAGGGAACAATTTTATGGTTTCGATGGCTTTTTCGGGTGAGATTAAAAACATTGCTGTAGAAAGCCCGTCCGCCCAAGCAGCAGATTCGCATAAAACAGTAACGGAGTGCAAATCCTTCACCGGATAACCTGTTTTGGGATCAATTATATGGTGGAAGCGAATGCCATCTACTTCGTAGAATTGTTGATAATCGCCGGAAGTACCAACGCTTTGATTCATGATTTTGAAGCTGGCTATGTAATCATCCGGTTTGCGAGGATGTTGAATATACACAAGCTGAGGCATGCCCTCGCCAAAAAAAGTCATGGAACTACGGCAATTGATATAGCCGCTTTCCAAGCCAAGGGTGCTCATATATTCCCGAGCTTTGTCCAAAATATACCCCTTTGCAATAGCCCCAAAGGTTATTTGCATTTCAAGTGGCTTTGTCAGCTTCTCTTGGGTGAATCTAATTTTTCCCCAATCCACTTTTTTTAGTTCTTTCTGTATTTCCAGCGAATCGGGAGGAGTGGGTGATTCAGAATTGAAACCCCACAAGTCCCAAACCGGTTTAATAGTAGGGTCGAAAGCTCCATCGGTAAGCGTATAAAGACTATCTGCAATTACAAATAACTGATAGACATCCTTATCCATGGTAAACATAGTATTCACTGAATCACTGTTTACCTTTGCAAGCCAACTATCCGCTTGATATTCGTTTAGCTTGCTTTCCAGGGTTTTAATGTAAGTAAATACAGAATCAATTTGGCGACCCACCAGTTTATTTTTTGAGGTAGCCGATATTTCTACAACAGTATCCAGCAAATATTGGCTTTTGACCTCTGTAAAAGCTCTGGTAAAGTATTGATAAGCCCCAAAACTGATCACTATTATCAAGATCAGCAGTGAAACAATCTCTTTCCTATTCATAAGCTACATCCTTAGCGGCGGTAATCTAACAGCTCAAAATCCACTAAGCGGCGAACATAATCTCTTATCGCAAATAACGATAGCGACAACGCAAACACCAGGGGGATCAGCAAGAGGAAAAACAAACCCAAGGCGATTAGATTGGCAGTGGTTAAAACTAAGGCAAGTAAAAATATGTTCCAGCGCAGATCATGAAAATGCTTGTATGATTTCTGAATGGCAAACCAGGGACTCCAGTTAAATTGCTCTATCAAAACCACAGCAGGCAGGACAATTGCAACCCAGTAGTTTACCAAAACAAGCCATACCAACCGCAAAATGGGTAATGAACCAAAATTCGGCAGCCCAAAACAAATGAGATAAATGAATAAATAAAATAATGCACTGATAATGGTGAACCACAGATATTTAGGGTAAGAGCGCAGTGAATCTATCATGTCCCGAAAACTAAGTCTATAGTCGCTATGTTTACAAATAGCGGTAAAAGCAATCAGGATGAATGGCACAAACACACTAAAGGCAACGGATTTGATGGCCAGGTTTCTCAACATTTCTACGGCTGTTCTGCTTTCCAAACTAATTATGGTACTGAAAAGAACAACTAAAACCAGAACGGGAATCAGACCAAGAATCAAGGCAAAAGCAGTGCCGGGGATGACTGAAGAAAACGACGATCTCAGGGATTTATATGTTTCGGCCAAACTTTTCATCGCAGACAGGTCATTCTTTACAACTTGGCTTTGTTTTCCGCATTCAACACACCAGATATCGTGTGCGGCCAAGCGGGCATTACAATGTTTACAACGCATTTATTCTCCTAATACAGTTGGGTATCTGTGCAACAAATATATGGGGCTGCTTTTGTCAAGCCTGCCTTAACATTTGCTCCAGCCGCAGGAAGGACATTTCAGGCAGCCTTCAATGTGTTCAATTGAGGTTCCGCAATCGGGGCACAAAGCAGCAGTTCCTCTGCTGATGAATTCCCCGGTTGGTTCGTTGGCATTGTAACTGACATTAATTGCAGTAACATCACCATTTTTGTGCAGGAACAAAAACTGTTCCAAAGCCTCACCCACAGCATCACCACAAGACGTTATCATCTTACCTTTATGCCACATGGGAGATTGGCAACGGATACCCTTCAACTGGCGAATGATGGCTTCTATTTTTATATTAGATCGTAAAGCCAAAGAAGAAAGCCTGGCAATAGCTTCAAGCTGAGCTGAGGCGCATCCGCCAACCTTACCCATTTGCACAAAAACTTCACAAGCACCGTGATCATCTATATTAATGGTTACATACATGTGTCCGCAACCTGTTTCCACGCGCTGAGTTACACCATGAGTAATTTCAGGCCGCATGCGTGGGGCAACCTTTTTTTCTCCAATTACAGGCATATTGCTGCTGGTTCCCAAAGAAAGCACCTGGTTTTCACGGCTACCATCACGATAAACCGTAACACCTTTGCAGCCAAGCTGATAGGCCAGTTCATAAGCACTTCTGATATCTTCCACGCTTGCATCTCGAGAGAAGTTTATGGTTTTGCTAACGGCATTATCGGTATATTCTTGAAAAGCTGCTTGCATCCTAATATGCCATTCGGGGCTGATGTCGTGCGCAGTTTGATAAATAATCTTCAAGTCTTCAGGGATCTCTTCCAGGTGCATAATACTGCCACAATTACTGATTTTTTCAAGCAATTCCTTGCTCAGCAACCCTCTTTCTTTCAAGGCTGATTCAAAATACTTATTCACATAAATCAGCTTTTCTCCATCCATCACGGTTTTGATAAAAGCCAAGGAAAATTGAGGCTCAATCCCGCTTGAGGTATCGGCAATCATACTGATGGTTCCGGTGGGAGCAATTGTAGTTACAGTTGCATTTCTGATCCCTTTGTCTTGCATCTGTTTGATTAGATTTGCCCAATCCTGTGTCCCCGGAAGGCGTTGTAAAGTCCCTTTGGCATAAATGCTTTCGGGATAATTTGGAAAAGCTCCTTTTTGCTCTGCAAGTTCCAGAGAGCGTTCTTTGGCAAAGAAATCTATGGCTTCCATAATCTGCTGCGCCAAATCCACTGCGGCATCGCTTGCATAGGGAATTGCCATTTGATAAAGCAAATCTGCCCAACCCATCACTCCCAGCCCAATTTTCCGGTTAGCTTTGGCCATTTCATCAATCTGCGGCAGGGGAAACTTCGAGGCATCAATTACGGCATCCAGAAAATCCACACTATCGCGCACCACAGCTTTCAGCAAAGCAAAATCAACCTTTCCATCAAGGGCTAAAGCTGCCAGATTTATGGAACCAAGATTGCAAGCCTCATTGGGCAACAAAGGCTGTTCTCCACAAGGATTGGTAGATTCAATCATGCCTACGGCAGGGGTGGGATTGGCTGCATTAATACGGTCTAAAAACACAATTCCCGGTTCACCGTTTTTATAAGCCATGTCCACAATCAGATTAAAAACTTCACGAGCACTTTGCTTACCTCTTCTTTCTCCGGTGTGGGGAGATATCAAATCATACTCTTCATCATTTGCCACTGCCTGCATAAAGTCCTCGGTAATTCCCACGCTCAGGTTAAAATTGGTTAGTTCGCTTGTATCTTCTTTGCATACAATGAAATCCAGAATCTGCGGGTGATCCACATTTAATATGGCCATATTAGCTCCGCGTCTGGTTCCGCCTTGTTTTACGGCATCAGTGGCAGCATTGAATACTTTTAGGAACGACAAAGGCCCGCTGGAAACTCCATTGGTAGAACGAACTCTGGCATTGGCTTCTCTTAGGCGGCTAAACGAAAACCCTGTGCCACCACCGCTTTTATGAATTAACGCTGCATTCTTTATGGTTTCAAAGATGCTGTCCATACTATCGCCAATCGGCAGGACAAAACAAGCAGAGAGCTGTTGTATGTCGCCTCCGGCATTCATCAGAGTGGGGGAGTTGGGCAAAAAATACCCGGAATCCATGAGGTCATAAAACTTCTTAGCCTGCTCTGCATCACCATCAGCAATGTTATTTGCCACGCGATTAAGCATAGCTTCCCAGTTTTCTAACATATTACCATTTTCATCTTTGCGGTAATACCGCTTTTCCAAAACTTTTCTGGCATTGTCTGTCAAAAACATCTGCACTCCTATTTGGCCGGCAGGGCAAGAATGGCTCTTGCCTGTTGCGGTGTGGCAAGGGGGCGGCCAATTTCCTGCGCAATCCGGGCTATCCTGCTTATCAATTGTGCATTGGAATCTGCCACTATGCCTTTGTGGTAAAAGATGTTATCTTCAAATCCGCAGCGAATATGCCCGCCACTTACCAAAGCTAACATGGCAGTAGGAAGGTGCCATCTGCCAATTCCAGCCACAGCCCAGGTTGCAGTTGGGATTTCTTCTTTCAAATGTTCTATCATATATAACAGGTTTTTGGGCTTTCCACTCATGCCACCAGGAACGCCAAGCACAAACTGCAGATGCAGAGGGCTGTGGACTATGTTGCCTTGCTTAATAAGTTTTGCCACGACGTCTATCATGCCCGATTCATAAACTTCCACTTCCGGAACGACTCCATATTCTTTAAATGCCTCTGCCAGACGGATGATATCGCTCGGATGGTTGATAAATATCTCGCTTCCAAAGTTTAGGGTGCCGGCATTCAGGGTGCCCATATCCGGTTTTAAGGCCAAAGGTGCCAGGCGTTTTTCAAAGGGTTCTCCAACTGCTCCGCCGGTGCTGATTTGAATTATCATTTCCGGCACTGCCTTGCGAATTGCATCAATTGAATCCTTAAATCGTTCCAAACGCTGTGTAGGGCTGCCATCATCCTCTCGCACATGCAGATGCACTACACGAGCTCCAGCATCATAGCAAGATTTTGCCTCTAACGCTTGTTCTTGCGGGGTGATAGGTAAATTCGGCTGATCTTTCCTGGTAGTTTCCGCTCCCGTGATGGCAGCAGTTAAAATTATAGGTTCCATGGGTTTACCTCTCTATATCTTTAATAAAATTATTACTTATTCAGTTCTCTTGCTTTAAACACGGAATCAATACGGAATCATTACGGATGAAGTCCTTAATGATTCCGAATTGATTCCATAATAGCATGGACATAGGTGATAGCAATTAGCCACTGGATTTAATCCAGAAACCAGCTTTCAAACAAGCGGACTCTGGCCAGGCTCCCAAAATTATCGGCTAAAATACGCTGAGCAATCTGGGCAAATTTGTTCTCGTTATCACTTACAAAAAAACTATCCTGACCTTGGACACCGTCATTATCATCGGGAACATAGCGTCTAAGATAGCTGGCTATGGCATCGGCAGAATCCACCAAAGAAACTTTGTCTCCCATAACTGCCTGGATGGTTTTATTCAGGAGTGGATAGTGGGTGCAGCCCAAAACCAGGGTGTCAATATCATAGGTTTTCATGTCTGCAAGATATTCTTCGGCAACAGAATAGGCCACTTTATGGTCCTGCCAGCCCTCTTCTACCAAAGGGACAAACAACGGGCAGGGAATGGAAAAAACCTCTGCTTCGGGGATAAGCTGCTGAATGGCTTTTGTATAGGCACCGCTTCGGACTGTTCCTTCGGTGCCAATTACGCCTATGCGCTTATTTTTGGTAGTTCTGGCAGCTTGTTCTGCACCTGGATCAATTACCCCAATAATTGGGATATCAGTTAGTTGTTGCAAAGCCGGAACAGCCACTGCCGAGGAAGTGTTGCAGGCTACCACCAGGATTTTGATCCCTTGTTGCAGTAAAAAGCGGGAATTTTGGATAGAGTATTCAATTACGGTATTGGGAGATTTGGGGCCGTAGGGCACCCTTGCAGTATCGCCAAAATAGATAAGATCCTCTTCTGGAAAAGCATTGCGGATGGCCTTGTAAACGGTTAAACCACCTACTCCGGAATCAAAGATACCTATGGCTTTTTTCATTTTCTTCGGCCTCGTTTGCCACTGCTACCGCCAGATTTATGGGAATACTTTTTGCTTTTAGACCCGAACTCCGCCCCCTTTTGTCTATCTGCACTATCATCTTGCAGCACAGGTTTATAGGCATGGAGGTGAGCATCTTTTTCAGTCAAGGGGGAAAAATAGATGTCATCATCCACCGCGATAAGCTGAAGCTTAAGCGTATCCATCAATTGGTAGAATTCGTTGCTGCGTCTGTTTACATAGCGCATTTCCCTATCATAGTGGTCCCAGATGCCCTCGCCCAAATCTGCTTTGCGGATAATCCCGCTGATGGGGATTTCCTTGATGCGGACAATTACGCCGGTGCCCGAAGTGGAAACTACAATTCCATTGAAGTTCTGGCCAATTTTATCCTTTACGAAGGTTCGGCTGTAAACTCTATCTATATCACGTTCTGCCTGGTCTGCCTGTAATTCCTGCTCTGAGGCAATTTCTGCATAAAGCTTTATCTGGCTTTGGTTTAGTTTCTGATGGCTGCTTTTGATCAGGTAAATTTTGCATAAATGATGAACCACCAAATCGCATAAACGCCGGATAGGACTTGTAAAATGGGTATAGTCCTGCAATGCTAAGCCAAAATGCGAAAGATGTTCGGTGCTGTATCTGGCCTTTTTCATACTACGCAGGGTTATGCGGTCAAAAACATCATGATATTCCGGGCTGGGAAACGAGGCCAACAGGTATTGCAGCGATTTATTCAAACTTTCATGCATCACCCAATTTACTCCATAATTAGAAAGCAAATCTATCAGTTTATCCAGTTTCTTTTGGTCCGGGTCTTCATGAATCCGGTAAATGGAAGTGGGGGAGGCCTGTGATAAACGCTGCGCTACAAATTCGTTAGCGACCAACATAAAGTTCTCTATCAGCTTGTGGCTTTCGGTTTCTTCCGATAAACTTAGGCGACGGACAAAGCCATTTTCATCATATTGGTATTCAATTTCTGGCAAGTCAAAGTAAATATAGCCGGCAGCATTGCGTTTTTCGGTTAACAGACGGGAGAGTGTCCGCGCTTGATACAAGGCATCTACCAGGGTTTCCTTCAGTTCGTGGGGCTTTCCCTCAAACAGCGCATCCACCTCTTCATAAGCCAGACGGGCATCGCTTTTAATCACGCTTTCATATATGTGTTGATTGCCTATCTTTCCCTTTTTGCTAAATTCGGTCTCCACAGTCAGACACAGCTTTTCCTCCATAGGACGCAAGCTGCATATTTGATTGGATAAGCGTTCGGGTAACAAAGGGATCACTTTTTTGGGAAAGTAAAAGCTGTTGCCCCGTTTTGCTGCTTCCTCAAAAATAACTCCATCCACAGGCAAATAGTGTGCCACATCGGCAATATGGACATACAGTTTCCAGCCGTTGGGAGTAGTTTCCAATGATATGGCATCGTCAAAATCCTTAGCTGAGATAGGGTCTATGGTCCACGTGAAAACATCGCGCAAATCCCTGCGAGTGCGAATAGCTTCAGGACTAAGCGTGTCAGAAAGCTGATTGGCTGCCTCTGTAACCTCTGTGGAAAATTCCAAGGGTAAATTGTATTGCCTAATAACGGCCAATAGCTCCACATGTGGATCACCGCTCTTGCCCAAAACCTCTGTAACCTTGCCTACCGGCAATTTCCCGCCTATGGGACTACCCCAGTTTGTAACGCTTAAAATCACCTTATCACCTTCGGTTGCACCGCCTATGTCTGATACTTCAAACCAATTATGGATCTTGGGATTACTGCATACAAATGTCCAGCGGTTTTTAAGCTTTACCACGTCTCCAGCCAGTTGCTCGGAAGCGCGTTTGATAATTTTACGGATAATTCCGTAATCCTGGCGTCCCTTTTGGTATTTTGGTTCCAGAGCCACCGTGTCGTTATGATACGCATTCAAGGTATCTTCCGCACCAATGAAATAATCCCTGTCTGCGGTGCGGACAAAGGCGTAGGAGAAATTCCGCGATAGGGGAGTGGCATCAAAAATACCTTCTATCAGGTTTGGATTGGCTTTTATTGATGCTGTAGTAGCATTATCGGCAGAAAGTGGGGCAGAGGCTTGCTTCAGGCTGAATTTTCTCTTATCTTTTATCAGAGTTCCTTTTTCCACCAAGCGGCTAAGTAATTCGCCCAATATTCCTTTTTGAGTTTTATTTAGGCTAAGAGCACCAACTAACTCATTGTAAGTAAGAGAGAAGTGCGGATTTTCGGAGAAATAGCTTATAACAGCTGTTTCTAAATCGTTGACTATGTGTTTGTTCATTAGTATTGTTTTCCTATTTTTTGTTTTAAGATGCTTAGCAGATCGTTACGCTCATCCTGGGTGGATGAAAACCGTAAAGACTGCCCTCTAAAGACGTCTAAGCGACGTGGCATTTTAAAAGTGGAGAGCATTATACCGCGTTTATCTGTGTAAAAGCAACCAAAATCACTATATGGCCGGCTAACTTTTATAAATAGATAACGCACCAGATACTTATCTTCATAAAGCTCGTATTCGGTTTGGATAAAATATGGCAGTAAGTTTATTAAAACTAAGAACATGCCTAAAACGTAATACAAAGGTTGTTGCCAGGTGATTACTGCCAGATAATAAAGCAGTAAAGCCAGAAAGCTGAGAAATACAACCAACAATATAGAGGTTACAGGACGCTCCATAAATGGCCATGATCTCCAACTGAGCAAGGGTTTAGGCAACATTTTGAACGATCTCCCGACATTTTTCTATCTCTTCCTTAATGGTTAGGATTAGCTTAAAACTGTTTGAAGTGGAAAACTTGGATCCCAGGGTATTTGCCTCGCGCTGCATCTCCTGAATGATAAAATTTAGAGTTTTGCCGATGTCCCCCTTAACTTTAAGGGTCTCTCTGAAAGTGGCAATGTGAGTGCTCAGCCGGCTGAGTTCCTCACCAATATCATACTTATCTACATATATGGCAAGCTCTTGAATCAACCTTTGTTCCAGGTTTTCCAGCTTGTAAGTGCCAATAAGCTCTTCGATGCGTTTTAGCATACGGGCATATAGTTCTTGCTTATAGGGTTTACATTGCTCTTGGACGCCAGCCAATGCAGCTTCTACGGTATTCATAGAAAGCTCAAACACATCTATCATCACTTCGGCTTCCTTTACCATGGATGCGCTGGCTTTACTAATTGCCTGCTGTAGTGCTTCTTCAAGAATTTCGGCTAACTGATTGTCTTCTGAAAGGTTATTAGAGCTTTCTATTACCCCTGGCTCTTGTAATAAAAACTCTATCGAAACCTGATCTTCTTGTTGGAGAAGCTTGGCGGCAGATGAAGCTAACTCTTTATATTTTATAAGTTTATTTACGTCTAAGATCAATTTGGGTTCTCGGTGATCACTATAAGAGATGCGAACTTCCACAGTGCCCCGGCTAAGAGTTTTTGGTAAGAGGCTGCGGATAGAGGATTCAAAAAACATTAGCTCACGGGGAAGGTAAAGGCGCAAATCCAAATAGCGGGCGTTTACAGATTTTATCTCCAAGTCCAGATCAATCTGGTAACGGCTGATACTTGCGCTGCCAAATCCGGTCATACTTTTCATAGTTTCTCCATTTTATAAGTTACGCATTAAAGTTCTTAATAGCGAGCATGGGGCAGAGGCTAATGCGCTAACCATCATTTATTTATCATCCCTGTATGCAAGTTTACATAACATGCCTTAACCCAACACATACCTATCCTCTTCATGAGCAGATGAGCGTGCCGGCCGTGGCGGTTTTTACCACTGCTTGTTTCAGGGTTCCGATGTCAGTTTCACATCCACTCAGCACTGCAATTTTATTATCTCGGGTTTTGCCCGATACCATGGTCTTACTTTTCTTGCTGAAATCTTCCACATACACCTCAACCTGTTTGCCAATTTTAGCTCTAAACTTCTCCAGGGTAATCCGGCGTTGAAGCTCGATCATTTGTTGCAATCTGTTTAAGCGAATATCTTCCGGAACCTGATTTGCCATGGTAGCTGCTGCGGTTCCATCCCTGGGACTATATTTGAAGCAAAAGGCATAGTCAAAGCCAATCTGCTCCATACTGCTAAGGGTTTCCTGGAATTCACTATCGCTTTCACCCGGAAACCCAGCTATTATGTCTGTAGTTAAGGATATATTGGGTATGGCGTTACGCAGCTTTGAAACCAAAGATAGATAATGTTCAATACTATATTTACGATTCATTTCTTTCAGAATCCGGTTGCTTCCGCTCTGCATTGGTAAATGGACATGCTCGCATACTTTAGAGCTACTTTGCATCACTTCTATCAGCTTATCGGACAAATCTTTGGGATGTGAAGTGATAAAGCGCAATCTTTCTATGCTTTGCACGTCATTCAGCCTTTTTAGTAAATCCGGGAAATCAAACTCGCCATCGTGGTAAGAATTTACATTTTGCCCCAAAATGGTTAAATCCTTCAATCCTGCTTCGCCGGCACTCTGCACTTCGCTAAAGATATCTTTCCAGGGACGGCTACGTTCGCGCCCACGCACATGAGGCACAATGCAATAACTGCAAAAGTTGTTACAACCACGCATAATGGTTACAAAGGCACAACTTTTGTCCTGATGCACAGGAAGATAATCATGATAAACCTGGCTGCTGTCAAAATCAAGTAGAAAAGCACTTTCATCCATTTCAGCAAGCATTTCGGGCAGACGGTGATACTGATCCACACCCACCACAAAATCCGCACCACGCTCTAACAAGCTCTTCCCCATTCGTTGCGCCATACAGCCTAACAGGCCAATTTTAAGCTCCGGATTGGCCTTCTTACGATGCTGTTCATTGGATATGCGTCCCAACACACGTTCTTCGGCGTGTGCACGCACAGAGCAGGTATTGAATAAAATCAAATCTGCTGCGTTTATGTCTTTAACCATAAGGTGTCCAGCCCGACTGAGGATGCTGATCAACAGTTCGCTATCGGCCACGTTCATCTGACAACCATAGGTTTCTATGTAAAACTTCATTATCTGCCTTTTTGCGTTTTCTGACGAAATCGGGCTTTTGCATATCCAACCGATATTCCGTCGCTACAGACTATTATTTCAGATAGCCCAAATTTGTCCAGAAGAGAAATGTTAAATAGAATATTGAGCCTTAGGATTGGTAAATAGTTTTTTTCCGACAAATAAGGTAAGTATGGCTCTGTGATGCCTTTGTCCAAATCGCTGGCTATAGTTTGCAGTTTTGATTTTGGGATAACTGCTCCATCAAATATATCTGGATCCGGATTTGCATTACCAAATACAACAGCAGCCAGATAGCTATAGGTAAGCCCAACCCCTACAATTGCTTGTGCATGGGTGATAAGCAACTTATTCAATTGATTACCAATCAAAAGCTTAGCCATATTAATGTCCTCACCGCAGCTATTTAACAATGTAAGCAAACCCAAGGCTAAGCTGGTGCCTTGTTCTTTTCGGTATCTATCCAGATATACCACTTCCGTGCTTGCCCCGCCTATATCTATGGCGATTGCCTCTTCCCCACTCCCCCACTTCTTGGCGGCGTGATACACATAGTTAATCTCTTGTTTGGCAGTGATCAGTTGATAATTGATAGAGTAATTATGCTCTACCCAATCCTTTATAACCTTTGCGTTTTCAGCGATTCTGGAGATACCTGTGGCTATCATCACTTTTTCCGTTTCAAGTGCTGCATCAATATCCAGAATGGAACGCAGTGCTTTCTTTGCCATACTGATACGGTAAGAATTGATCGTGTTACCCTTATATCCCCGTCCCATGCCTGTGATAACATGCGATTTATGGATTATTGTGTTTCGGCTGAGGTTGTAAAGAGTATAGTTCAGGTTATTGGTTCCCAGATCAAACACACTAAGTAGCTTCTCTTGCGAACCAGGCAAAAACTCTGCCAATATCTTTCCGGCTATTTCGCTATTCTTGTTGTCCCATTGTTTGTCATTAATATGTACAGGGTTTAAGGATGCAAAGAGTGCCTTCCACTGCCTTGGGTTCATTTTTAAACTTCTTAATTCCAGACGATTAGGATAGTTTTCCATCCCTTCAATAAGTGCTGTCTCTTCCGGGTAATTTTTACGGGGGCAATACAAGATAAATTTACCAAACTGCATAGCCTCGGCCAAAGTGCTGTAACCCGGCTTGCACAGGACTATATCTGCATTATACAGTAAATCCAGAAAATCGTCTTCCATGTTAACCCGATAATGATTTTTGGCTTTAACTCCTTCCGAGGTAGAGATTACTATGCCATTAAAACCTTTACAAAGTGCCTCATAGTCAATTTCCATAGCCCCTTCACCGCCGAACATCACCAATAATATCCTTGTCTTAGAATCCCAGCCCTGGTTTTTGCGGAGCTTGGTGTAACTTGCTTTGCGCCGAGCTAAAAGTCCGCATGCTCTGGTCTGTGAAAAAGCACCCACACTCGATTCGTTACTAAGAGGTAGCCTAAAACACGCATCCATTCGCTTATATAGTGCCCAAATCAGGTTTGTAACAGGCTTCATAGAAAGGTCTTTGGCAAACAAATCCGAATAAATAAAGTGCCATTCGAAATTTGTAACACAATAAACAGGGATTGAGGCATAGGCAGCAATATCGCTAACGAGGTATGGTGCATCTGAGATTATAAGGTCTATTTTCTCTTCTCTGATAAACTTCAGCTCTGTGGCAATCAGATCGTTTCTGCGTGAAAGCAGATCCAGAATTGCCTGTTTTGTAGCAATCAAATCTGAGCAGAGGTTTTGTCCATGTTTCACCCCTGTGTCCAAGGCTCGCTGATGCATCTTACTCAATGTGGGATTCAAATTACCAAACAAAAACGGATTGCGCATATAGATTATGTGACAGAATACTCCAATATTGCACAGCTCTTCTGCGAGTGCGCTTATTCTGGAGGCATGGCCAAAGCCGTGATTAGATACATACAATGCGATTTTAATCATAAAAGTTACCCTAATGCAAAATCAGCTTGTGTTCGTTTTCCTGAGTTTTTATCTCTACAATCAAGCGATTGGGAACACAAATTATTGGCATCTTATCTGTCCAGCCCTGCTTAATACAGCGTTTATCGGGGCAATCTGCCTTTATCATGCGCACTTTTGCATCTTTGATTTCCAATGTATTATGCATGTCTATCATTATAACATCATTTCTATCAAGCGGATATACATTCCAAAGCACATTATCTTTGTAAACGAACACTTGATTGTTGGCTTGGGGCTCGGTAAAATGCCTTGCCGAAACAATGATTGCACATATCACCAGCGCAACCAAGACAAAATCTGCCAGGCGCAATTGAGCCCGGATCAGTTTCCAACTCATGTCCTCTGATGCCTTCCATAGCGGGTGGAAAGCACATTTCCAGCGTAAACATGTTTTAAATACTTCGCAGCTATTTCACAGGCCGCCTCAATTTCTGCCTTGTCGGTGGCTCTATTATTCATTTTGTAACAAGGCCGGTAAGCCGAAATATGCAAGGGTATATTGGGATTAATGGAAGCTACAAACTTAGCTAACTCATGCAGCTCAGCTTCAGAATCATTTTCCCCGGGGATAAGCAGATTGGTTAGCTCTACATGCACTCCGGCTTGAAATGCTGATATAATATTCGCCTTCACAATTTCCGCGTCACCGCCGCAAAGCCGCTTGTAGAAATCATTTCTAATGGACTTCAGGTCAATATTAATCGCCTTTATTTTAGGCAACAGGGCTTGCCAGGGCAAAGGGTTTAAATATCCGTTCGTTACAAGAACAATTTCCACATCCGGTGCATAGACGGCAAAATCCCAGATAAACTCATACCACATAGTTGGTTCCGAATATGTAAAAGCAACCTGGCAGGGGTTCATTCCGCGCACATAAGCAGCTAATTGCGATATTTTAACTGCTTGTGTAATTGTATCTTGCTGACTTATTTCCCAATTCTGGCAAAAAGCACAGTTCAGATTACAGGCGTTGGGGCCTAATGATACAATCTGCGAATGAGGATGGTAATGATACAATGGCTTCTTTTCTATGGGGTCTTTTGCTATGGATACAGTTTGCCCGTAGGCAGTAGCTATCAGTTTGCCATTAATCAGCTTACGGCTGCGACAAAAGCCAAAATTCCCTTCGCTGATTATGCAGCTTCTGGGACAAAGCTGGCAGTGTGCAAGCTCTTCAATCATTTTGTAATAAAGTGCTTCTCTCATTTCCTTCTCTTCATAAGGCTTTCTATTGCAGATAGATGAGTTTCTAAGGATTGTGAGTTTTCAGTCAATACTTTTTTTGCCCTCTCCCCCATCTTGCTGCGTAAGGCAGTATCGCTCGCAATCCTGATAATATCAGCGGCCAGACTATTCGCATCGCTGATCAATATTCCCTTTGCTTCCAGAAGCTTCTTCACCGAGTCTTGGCAGGTAGCGTAAAAATGACCCATAATGATAGCCTTGGCATAATAAGCCGGTTCCAAAGGATTGTGCCCGCCAAAATCATAAAATGACCCACCCACAATAGCTAAATCGCAAATAGCATAAGCCTGATCCAAGCTGCCCAATTTGTCTATAATCAGGATGTCCTTGCCACGCTCAGCCTGGCTGAATAGGCAATAGGAATTATCTGTCAACAACGGCAATACTTCTGGTAACCGCTGGGGGTGACGGATGGCAATGATCAGCTTTAGATTGGGGATTTCAGTTTTTAACTGAGGCCACATTGAGATTATTAAAGCCTCTTCCCTGGGTCTGGACGAGCCCCAACACAGAATCAGGTCATCCTGACCATAGCCCCATGATTTTCGCAACTCACTTGTATTATAATCGGTTAGCCTTGTAGTAAATTTCAAGTTTCCGGCCACAAACACCGGCTTGCAAAATATCTGTTTATATCGGCTGGCATCTGCCTCGCTTTGGGCATAGATGCCGTGAATCTCCTTCCCTAAAAACCTTAGGAAGGATTTTAAGGGCAAATAGCGGCGCAGCGAACGCTCCGTCATCCTTGCATTAACAAATATAACCGGGATTCCTTTTTGGGATGACCAGGCAAGCATATTTGGCCAGATCTCGGTTTCCACAATACAGATCAGGGAAGGGTTTATTAGACTTAATTGCCTGTTTCGGAGGTGAGGAATATCCAGAACGGAAAGAAAGGCTTTCACCTTGGGGCTAATTGCCTTTGCCTGGTTCAAACCGGTGGTGGTGCTTGTAGTTATGCACAATTCCTGATCAGGGTGAGATTTCAGTAGCTCCAAAATGAGGGGTTTAACTGCCGCTACCTCACCCATGGATGCCGCATGAAACAATACTCCGCCATAGGTATTACAGCCCTTTGCATGCATGGCATCCAGATAGTTTTTTCCCCTTAGAAAAAGATAAATAAAAGGATAGCAGAGGAAAAATATGGCCTCGAGGACAATTGTAAACGCAGTTAGTAGTGCTTTCATGCTTTTCTCTTTAATGTAAAAAAAGACGCCATGCGGCGTCTTAAATTGTGGCGGGAGCGACGAGACTCGAACTCGCGGCCTTCTGCGTGACAGGCAGACGTTCTAACCAAACTGAACTACGCCCCCAGCGTGTTCGTGAGTGCATTGTTACCTGCCATAAATTTGATGGTGGTTATTCTGTCAAGAGAAAATCACGTAGAGGCATCCCCCCATTTTTTTATT
>DIXL01000105.1:0-5534 GCA_002428685.1 Cloacimonetes bacterium UBA6081
ATCGGCTTACCTATGCTTGACATGACACTAGGAACTTGCTTGTTGAAAGCTAACAATCCATCAGAAGCTATGAACAAATTTCACGCAGCTCTTGCCCTCGAATGCGACTATCAAAATGCTAAAAGCTATGCACTTGATGGCATAACAAGAACGAACTCTCAGAAGTAGCATGATGTAAAGAACAAGATCAGAAGATAACAGATTAGATGATCTCAATCTTGGGATTGCAGATTTCGTGTCACAATTTACAATTTTCGGTGATCTTATTTGCAGAAAGCCTGGCACAAACTACTCAAAAGAGTCTTGTAAAGGATGTCCTACGATGCATAAGGATGCGACAGTTTGCAGATTTCGCTGCACTTTTTGAAGATTTCGTTGGCACTTTATAATTTACGTAACTGCTTCCCAAAAAGTTTCCTTCGGTTAAGGAAGAAATATTTATTGCTTTGGCTCGAATCCTGCATTTTCTTTTGCTCCTTAACCGGTAAATAGATTATCATGTCAAATAAAGCTTTGAGGTGAATGTGAATACAGACCAACTTATGACTCTGGCCGTCAATAAGAACGGCTTTATCTTTGATCCCGAGAATGGGATCAGTTACACCGTGAACGAAACGGGGTTGTTCATTTTGCAGCAGATGCAGAAAGGGCAACAAGAGCAAGAGATAATTGCATCTCTCTGCGAAGAATATGAGGTTTTACCTGATCAGGTTCGCAGTGATTTGGAGCACTATTGTGCCATGCTGAAGTCACTTAATCTGGTGGAAGATTGATGCAAAATCTGAATTTGAGTCATTTAAATATAACCGTGGCGGTATCCGGGCTAAAAACCGGTGATAATCCCCAGCCTGGGGTTCCGGTTATCCGCAGCATCAGAACCGCAGGTTTTAAGGGGAAAATTGTCGGTTTTGTGTATGATGCCATGGAATCCGGAATTTATCTGGATTGCATTGCCGACGAAGTGTATCAGATGCCCTATCCTTCCACAGGGGCAGAGCCTTTTCTGATGCGGCTGGATTACATCTTGTCCAAAACCAAAATTGACGTCATCATCCCCACCCTGGATTCGGAAGTGCCGATTTATATCCGGCTGGAAAAGGAACTGAAAGAGCGTGGGATCCACACCTTTCTCCCTACGGAAGAGCAGTTTAACCTGCGCGACAAGATCAAACTGGCGCAGTTCTTCCCCCCCAAAGGCATTGATATCCCCAAAACTCACATATTACAAAGTGCGGATGGCATCACCAAACTAAAAGACGAACTGGAATTTCCGGTAATCGTTAAAGGCAGGCTTTATGAAGCATACAAAGCCAGCAACATCAGCGAAGCCTATAAACACTTTAATGATTTGGCGGCCAAGTGGGGCTTGCCAATTATCTTGCAGGAAATTATCGACGGTGATGAATTTAATATCGTGATCGTAGGTGACGGCAAGGGAAAATGCCTTGGTATGGTTCCTCAGCGCAAACTGGTTATTACGGACAAGGGTAAAGGCTTTGGAGGTGTTGTGGTAAAAAATCCCTCGCTGGAAAGCTATGCCGAAAAAGTGATTGCTGCCCTATCCTGGCGTGGACCCTGTGAGCTGGAGATTATTAAAGGCGAAGACGGAAAGTTTTACCTGATAGAAATTAATCCCCGCTTTCCTGCCTGGGTTAGGCTGGCTGAAGGTAGCGGACAAAACCAACCCGCCGCTACGGTTTTGCTGGCCCTGGGTGAAAAACTGGACACTTTGCCTGCTTTCCGTCCCGGAACTCTATTTATCCGTCATGCCGAAGATCTCATCAGCGATATCTCGCTGCTGGGGGATATATCCGTGAATGGAGAATTGATTAGAACAAAGGAAGAAAAATGAAAAAAGCTTATACTGCACCATACATTGAGCGCAACAGTGCCGGAAATCTGAATAAATACGCCCACACAACCGTGGTTCGGCATCAGGATAACATAGACGGAATTAGCATAAAAAGCCTGGTGGCAGAACATGGCACGCCGTTATTCGTTTTTTCGGAAAGGCAGATCCGGCGTTCTTACCGCCGTTTGCAAGATACTATTCGCATCCACTACCCGCTGGCTGAAATCACCTGGAGCTACAAAACCAATTACCTTGGCGCAATCTGCAATATCTTCCATCAGGAAGGAGCTTCGGCCGAAGTGGTTTCGGGCATGGAATATGAAATGGCCCGACGCAATGGCATCCCGGGCGAAAAGATATATTTTAATGGCCCCTCCAAGCGTTACAGCGATCTGCAACGCGCCGTTAGTGAGGGGGCAATGATTCATATAGACCATCTGGAAGAAATGTATCTGCTGGAAAAGATTGCGGATGAATTGAGCCTGAAACCAAAAGTTGCTATCCGGCTAAATATGGATACCGGCATTGTGCCCTTGTGGACACGCTTTGGTTTTAACTATGAAAACGGCGAAGCATACCGCACCGTGCAGAGATTGGTTTCGGGTGGAAAATTGCTATTAAGCGGATTACACACCCATATCGGCACCTTCATTCTGGATCCCAATGCCTACTATTTGGCTGCCTCAAAAATGCTGGCCTTTGCTCAAACAATCAAGGAAAACTTTAGCATTGTGGTGGATTATATAGATTTGGGCGGAGGATTTGCCTCTTCCAATACGCTAATAGATCAATATACCCCCGGGGAATTGGTTTCACCCTCTTTTGAGCAATATGCCGAAGCAATTGGCACGGCCTTTAATGCGTCTTTCTTTGTAAAGGAACATCATCCCCGTTTGATTTTGGAAACCGGACGCGTACTGGTGGATGATGCAGGTTATCTGATTGCCAGCGTTCTGGGCAAAAAGAATCTGCCCACAGGCGAAAGAGCCGTAATTCTGGATGCCGGAGTAAATATAAACATCACTGCCTGGTGGTATAAACAGCGGGTGATGCCAACCAAGCCATTCCCCGGAAGCTATCAAAACACAGCATTTTATGGCCCTCTGTGCATGAATATAGACGTAATTCGCAGTGCTATGCCATTTCCCGATTTGTATTACGGTGATACCGTGCTGATTACGCCGGTGGGAGCTTATAATGTTACCCAGTGGATGCAGTTTATAGAATACAGACCAAATGTGTGCTTGATTACCGAAACCGGAAAGGTGGAAGTGATTCGTGAAAAAGAAGATATAACCGATATGACAGCAAGAGAATATATTCCGGAGCACCTCAGGCAAATATGAGACTCGGAAATTTCTTCAAGGGTTTTGGTGCCATAGTTTTGGCCATTCCTCACAGCTATGCATCCATCTTATTCTCAGATTCGGTGCTGTTAGGATTGATGCTGCTGTTGGTATCCATGCTGTCTCCCGTGGTGGGAGTATCGGGCTTAGTAAGCCTGATAGTAGCAATTGTGGTTTCACGCTGTGTAGGTTTTGAAAGCTGGGAATCCCGCAGTGGAATTGCCTCTTTTAACAGCCTGGTGATTGGCATGGCGGTGGGTTACTATTACCCGATGTTGATGATAGCCAAAGCACCGCTGTTTTATCTGGGGTTTTTGGGGCTGATTTCGGTCTCCACGCTTCTGCTGTATTTAATAATCAGCTACATTAGCAACACATATTTCCGCATGCCTGCCATGAGTTTGCCATTTTCCATAGTAGCACTATTGTTGTGGTATTACTTTGCGAGGCAGGGCTATCTGTCCAATTACCCCTTTGATAAACTGCTGCTAATTAACGGTGCACCAGAATTGCCGGAATTTTGGCGATTGTTTTTTGTTAGTCTGGGCTCCATCTTTTTTACTCCGGAAGTAATTGCGGGCATCCTGGTTGGATTGGCACTGATTATCATCACCCGCATCGGATTTATCCTGGCTCTCTTAGGCTGGTCAATCAGCTATTTGATGATGATGCTAATGGGTAGTTCCGTGGGAACCGGCATGTTTTATCCCGGATTTAACGGTATCCTGATTATGCTGGCAATAGGGGGGATCTTTTTGCTGCCGGGAAAAAGCTCCTGGCTGGTGGCAACGGTGGCAACTGCGCTGGGATATTTGCTAATTGCCATGCTAAATACAACTTACTTTCATTTCAATAGTTTCACCGGCCTCTATAGTCCCTTAAGCGTTCCTGTGTTTGCCTTTCCGCTAAATATTGTGATTCCCTTGGTGATTTTTGCCTTGCGGCTAAGAATTAGGGTTGGCAAACCACTGATGAATGATTTGGGCGTATTTAATCCAGAACGCGCCTTGCAGGTGTATCAGGAACGGCATAAACGCTTTTCCAGCCTGGGAATCCCCCAATTTGCCCTGCCCTTACAGGGAGAGTGGTTAATTACTCAAGGGCATAATGGCGACGTAACTCATAAACTGGATTGGGCTTATGCCTGGGATTTTGAAATGCAGGACACAAAAGGCAATAGATTTGCAGGAGATGAAAACTCTCTGATAGATTATCTGGCCTTTGGCAAGCCCGTAAATGCCACGGCCGCAGGATATGTGGTAACGGTGATGGATGGAGTGAATGATAACCCGGTGGGGCAAATAAATACCCGTGAAAACTGGGGTAATTATATCTGCCTGTCTCACGGTTTCGGCTTATACAGCTTTTATGCACACTTGAAAAACGGAAGCCTGAAAGCCAAGATTGGCGACTACCTTAATAAGGGAGACAGGCTTGGTCAGCTGGGAAATTCGGGACGCTCTGCAATTCCGCACCTGCATTTCCAGATTCAGCTTGGGGCTGAAGCAGGCAGCAAAACAAGGCTTTCGCATTTGGTAAATTACAAACTTGAGCACGAAGATGGCAGCCTGGAATTTATCGGCAGCGGAATCCCCAAAAGCGGCCAAACCATATCTGCCCTGATCTCCGAACCTCATCTGCAAAACATGATGGGACTGCAAAATCAAAGCAGTTATAGTTTTGAAGTTTCCATGGGTAAACGTAACTATTCCGAAACCTGGACAGTAGATTTGGATTTGTGGGGTAACTGGCAAATTATCTCCAGCCGTGGAAGTCGTTTGGGCTTTAGCGTTTACAACGGTATTTATAATGCCTTATCCTTAAGCGGAACCCGTAGAAGTGCGCTGTCGGCATTTGCATTGCTGATTTCCAGGCTACCCTATAGCGAAAAACAAGAACTGCTGCTTTGTGATGAGCCCGCGCTTTCGGTAATCACCAGTCCTTTATTCAGACACCTGATCTTGCTTATCAGCCCGATAGCCAATGTGCTATCAGCTTGCACCAGGTCCACCGTCAACGCTTCCAGAGAAAGCATAGAGGTAAACAGCAGGGTTAGCTATCGTCTTTTGGGAATTAAATTGAGGGAAGACAGCGGGAAAGTTGTATTAAACAAGTATGAAGGTGTGAGGGAGCTGACTTTGGCACGTAATGGCAAGAGCAGGCTTAGTGCCAAACTGAAGTTGCAGAGTTGAGGGTTAGGTGGAGGGTTTTGTTTTGAAAACAGAGGAAACTGTGAAGATTCCTTTTTAACACAGAGAAAAGCAGAGAAAAGCAGAGAAGATATTTACAAAGAGTAAAAGAGTAAAAGAGAAAAAGAGTTTTTGTAACATAGCTTT
>DIXL01000105.1:5640-11331 GCA_002428685.1 Cloacimonetes bacterium UBA6081
GTTGCCGGTTTGTAACCTGCAACACTGAAACACTGAGTATAGAATATATTTACAAAGAGTAAAAGAGTAAAAGAGAAAAAGAGAGCTAATAAGATGGAAGCAGAGTTAGTGAAAATGATTATTCCAGTAGATCCAGTTATCTGCGTTCTATCCAATCAGGTAGATCAGGTAGATCATGTTATCAGAGTTCTATTTTGTTTTCTACTAACCAAAAAAAACTGTGTCAAAGGTTTATACTTATGTAGATCATGTTATCAGAGTTCTATTATTCTTCTCTGCTTTTCCTCTGCTTTCTCTGTGTTAAAAGTCTTTTCCTCTTTTACTCTTCGTAAATTAATATCAGGAGAAATAAAATGAAACAAATCATCATCATCGTGTGTTTAGTCTTGCTGTCGGTTTCCATGCTGGCACAGGGTAAATCCACTATTACCGATAGTTATAATGCCGAAACGGCCAAGAACTACAATCGCGCCTTGCAGATTATGGAAGAAATAAGTGCTAATGACCCCAATGATGAATTTTACATCCTACGAATTGCATGGCTGCAATACCTGTTGGGGCGTTACAATGATGCCATCAAAAACTACACTAAGTCCAATGGCATAGCTCACTCTCTGGATGCCCAAACCGGCATTGTAAATTGTCAGCTTGCCCTGGGAAAATGGGATGAAGCCAAGTCCCTGGCCGATCAGATTCTCAAAAGCTACCCCCAGAATACGGTGATTATGGGAAAAGCAGCCTATGCGGCATATATGAAACAAGATTACCGTGCCACGGCAGATTATTACCTGACAATTGTTAAGATAACTCCCTGGGACATGGAAACGCGCGGATATTTGGTAAACAACCTCTATTTGGCCAAGGACGTGGAAAATGCCCGTAAGCACTATCAGAAGCTAAAAAAATATTATCCGGATTCATCCATTGTAAAAGAATACGCCAAGGTGTTTACTAACTAATGCGAACCCTTTGGCTATTACTGCTACTGCTTCCAGGGTTTGTCCTGGGGCAAGCAAATCAACCCATCACCCAGGGATATTCTGCAGCGGCTGATTCTGTTTTTGTGCCCAGCAGCCTGCTTTCCCAGGCTTATACCAATATGATGGTAGGAAACTACGTTCAGGCAGAAGCACAATACAGGGCTATTACGGAGGCACAAGCTGATAACCAGGCTGCCTGGGAAGGGTTGCTTTGGGCGCAAAACGCTTTGGGAAAGTATAACGCCACGCTAAAAGCATCGCATCAGCTATTACAAAAATACCCGATGCAGGGTGCTTTTTCTAACTACCGGGCGTATGCTTTACTAAACCTAAAACGTTTTCCGGAAGCCAGAAACAGCTATAAAACAGCGAGGGCAGTGCTTCCGAATAATTCCTTTGCCAATTCGGTTTCGCATGAAGGCTTGGCTTATGCATATTTGGGCATGGACGATTATATTCGCTATACAGAAAACATGCATGCGGCCAGTGCACTCAGCGGGTATCCTGTTGCAAAACCAAAACCTGTGTTCCGCACAGTTGCCGCTGCAAAATTCATAGCTAAGGACAAGTCCAGCTATTCCATCGGACAAAGCGCATATTATCGTAGCTGGGGAATTAACCTGGCTTACGAAGATTATTACCTTGCGGACAAAGCCTTTCGTCAATTAGCCAAAGCGGAACTTAAAAAGCAGTTTAAACCAATTGATCTCAGCGTTTCAGCCCGCAGTTTAGCCGGAGAAGACGAACGCGTGTATCCGGCCTGGCAAACCGGTGCAGAGCTTGGCTCCCAGCTGTATCTTGGCAATTTTGCCATAAAACCACGCCTTGCAGCCTCACACAGTCATTATCCTCGTTTTGATGTGCAGCAGCTAAGCATAAAACCCTTGCTGTTATGGAGGGATATGGTTTTTCAGTATGCAGCACACGCTGTATTTATAGATAACGAAACCGCCGGCACCGATAGCAGCCACTATGCACATCAATTTCAAATAAACAAATCCCTTCCCTACAACTTCAATCTTGGCTTGCATTATGGTTTTGGAAATGATACTTGGATGGTGGACAACAACGGAGTGCTAATTGACACCTTCAATCAAAATGGCTCTTATTATGGTGTGTCGGCAGCAAAAACAATCTTTAGCTGTCTATCCTTGTATGCATACTATCAAAAATGGAAAACAGACAACCTGATTTACCTGTCTCTGAGTGGAACGTATTAATGAAAAAACTCCTTTTCCTTCTAATAACAACGGTTTTGCTCCTTATGGGCTGCAACAACCGTCAGAATTTGCTTTTACCCCCCGATTTAGCTGCCGGTGATTATCTTACCGGTAACACACTGGAATATTACTACGATTACCTGATAAAATCTGCCAATGATAACAGCTATCTGCTTATCCCCAAAGAATCTATTGCCGATTCACTGCTTATGATAGGAGATGAAATCAGCTTTGCCAGAGTAGAGGACATGGCATCCCGGGACAGCCTTGCCTTACAGCAGGGAACGGTAACCCGCAGTAAAACCTATCAGTTCCTGGTAAAGAGAGCAGGAGTAACTGTGGATGTGTATTCTTACCTGCCATTGGCCAAAGTTTATAGCGATGTGGGGGCTAATAACGGCAGCTTATATTTGCTTGCTCACGCTTACTATCTTTATGCCACGGCCATCGAACCTACTTTCTATGGAAATGGCAGGGCACAGTTCCCTATTTCTACCACGGGTGATTTTGCTGTGTGCAGCTTTGGAGATAACGCCAATCCCACCCTTCAGCACAGTGGTAACAGTGCTTTTTCTGCCCTGCTGGTGAATACTTCCGGACAGCAAATGGCAATCAATTTCCCTGCCTCATATGCTGCTGCTGCCGGAACCATTAATCTGGAGCTGAACCAAGCCTTGGGACAAAATCAACTTGCCAGCTTGCAAAGCTTTTATCCCAATGCAGCATTAAATTCTCCCATCCTGAAACTGCAAACCGCCAATGCCACCGGCAGCGAAATAGCCTATCTGAGAGCACTTAATGGCACCAAGGGTTTCTTTGGCCAACAGTGGACTCGCTTAACAGGCAATCAGGCCTATAGCTGGCCAAGCGGTAATCCAGATACCCAGGGCACAAACTGGTGGCAGGACAGCTCCGGTTTATACAGCTTTGTAAACGGCAGCGGCAGTTACTTTTTGCTTACTCCTCTGGAAGAACAAAGCGAGTTTACAATCCCTCTGGATGGCAGCTACAATCAAGTATTTTTGCAGGAACTATGGTTTGACCTGCAGAACCTGGCTCTGCCAAACACATTCATGAAAGTGAAGCCAAATCCAGGGATCGGCACTTTGCAGGAGTCCTATTTTGGGGGTAACCCTTTCACTATGTCCAATCAATACAATCTCTTCGACATCAGCTTTCAAGAAGGCGAAACACAACTGAGAACCCTTCCCAACGAAGCCTGGATAGAATTCGGCTTTCGCACAACGCTAAATGCAAGTGATAACGATCGCTTATTCAGCATATACCGCAGTGCCACAGAAGACGAGATCAGTTACAAAACCCCTTCCGATGCCTATGATGCCACTCATTACAGCCGCATAGGGAACTATGTATATTGCGGAATCGCAAATTCGGCAACCTATCTCTACAGCTCTTTTACCGAAAACCCCGTCCAACACATTCCATACCTGAAAAGCAAACTGACCCTGCAAACCAACCGGGCACAAATTAGCTGGAACGACAGCAAAAAGCGAAGTTTCAGCCACTTACAGCTTCAATACAATAGCTCGTTGCCGGTTCACCCCTGGCTGCAAGGCGAGCCCTTCACTCTTTCAAATCCCGGGGTTTTGGCCAGTTTCAGCTTTTACCAGGCAGGGGTGGCGGTTACAACACTTCCAGCCAATTTCCTGCTCTCCCTGCCGGTGGATGATGCACCTGAAAATGTGCTTTTGTTCAGCTCTGCCGGTTATCCGCGGTTAAAAAGTTATTTACCTTCAAACCCCATAACTACAGACAGCTTTGTTGTAGCCGATGGTTATCTGGACATCTATCCAGAATATTCCGGCTACTTGATAAGTGCTTCTGTAAGCCATGCAAACCCATTCCCTTTAATGGTTTATCCCACCATGACCTTTGCCTTTGGCGATATCAGGTTTTACACCTACGGTTCTTCACCAGAGGGCAACAGCGCAGTATTCAACCTGAAACGAAGCAGCATTCTCAGCGATCCCTATAATCTGCTTTCCACCCAATACATTCTTGCCCAAACCTCTGATGCCTGGACAGTTACAACCGCAGAAGAAAGCAATTATGGCCTCTTTGAACCAGTGTTGTTTTTCAAACGCAGCACCCGTGGCTATGAACTATTGATTTACGAAAACACTCCTCCCAACTATCGTTTATACACATATTCTCTAAGCACCGAATTCAATCCCTGGTATTTTGTGGTAGATGGTGGCTTCAATGGAATTGCGTTGGCCTACAATGGCAGTTATGCTTCTTTTATTGATAGTAGTCCGCATAGTTTTGTTACCTCATCTGTAAACACTCAGGGCGAGAACACCATTGTCTCTTTATATCAGGCACAGTTTGTTTTACCAGCCTTTTTTACAGACAATCCCTTTCCTTCCGGAGGAAGTATAAAACTGGAGAAAACCACAACATTCCCCAGTCCTTTACCCCTTTTAGCTGCTTATCAAATCTTGTTTAAAGACGCAACCGGAGCCTTGTATTATCCCAATTTTTACAATGTTGCAGGGGCATCGCAAGAACCCTATATCTATATTCCGGTGCAGGATATTGAAGCAATTCCCACAGCCAGATTCTTTTACCGTAATATGTTAGGTGCAGTAACAGAACTTAGCAGAGTTGATAGCTTCAGCGATAACTTTGCTAATGAATACATTGTTTTAGGAAATAGTTTCATTTGCACAGTGCCCAATCCGGGTTGGTTTTATGTAACCGGAAACTAAGGTGGGTGAGACTGTTCAGACAAATAGGTATTATTTTCAATAAATTAGCAGTTGCAAAGGCGGAAAAAGTGGGCGAGACCGNNAAATTGACACATCGTCTCAGCTGTAACCATAAAACCATCAAACTAATGATTTTTCTCCAAAATATGCCTTTCTGCCAGAGCTGTTATTTTAGGGCACAATATGGACAATATGTATATTTACTAATCTTTCCAACACCTAAGTTATTGAAAAATAGTGTGCGATTTAGACATTGATGCAAGCTAACATATTATATTGCTTCACGATAAAAGTATTTGCAATTATCGCTCCGTACGCACGGTTCTGTGAGAGGGATGATGCTGGATTTGATCATCCAGCATCACCCTACTGGAGTTTGGACATTTTACGTAATTACTAAAAAAAAAGCTTGACATACATACGTTCTATGCAATCATGGCTCTAAACTAAATACGAGGAGTTAACCATGAAAGACGATGATATCCGTCAAGCCATTCTGGAAGTCGAGGAGATCAAGCTTAAGGCTCAGTTAAGAGCCGTCAGAGAAGCCGTCAAAGGTGAGAAGCAAGTTATCCCTGAGGATGGTGAAAAGCGTAAGTCCCAAGTAGAGTATGTCTATCAACTACTTAGAGCAGAAAGAAAGCCACTGCATGTAAATGAAATTATCGAAAAGTGTCGGGAAAAGTTCGATATTGAGCTTTATCGAGAGTCCATCGTTTCTGCCTTGTTGAAGAAGGTCAATCGTATGGATCGCTTTAT
>DIXL01000017.1 GCA_002428685.1 Cloacimonetes bacterium UBA6081
GCATGTCAATATAAATCTTGTATAACTCTTGTGCCAGTGGGGTGTATTACTACAAATTAACGTCCAAGGGAAAAAGCATCACCAAAAAGATGCTGCTAATGAAATAGTAAAATGAGAGGGGGAGGGTAACCCCCTTCCCCTCCTTAATTAGTAAGCAGGAGAAAACAATGCACAAATATATAGTGATGATCGGAATAATCCTTTTGAGTCATTTTGCGGCAGCTACAACCCTCACCGTAAACATAGACGGAACCGGACAGTTTTCCAGTATTCAAGCTGCCATAATGGCTGCGAATAATGGTGATACCGTTCTGGTTTACCCTGGCAGATACTATGAAAACGTGGACTACATAGGAAAATCTATTACAGTGTGCAGCATGGAGGCAGCAAGCGGAGATAGCACTTACATTGCATCCACCATAATTGACGGCAACAATAGCGGTAGCTGCGTCCGCTTTCTGAATCAGGAACAAGGTGCTATCCTAAGAGGTTTTACTCTGGAACATGGCACAGGATACCTCATTCCTCGGGACATCTTAGTTGGAGGTGGAGTTTACGTATATGCTAATTGCACCGTCTCTATTATTAACTGCGATATCAAGAATAATCACTCTTCAGAAGGAGCAGGAATTTGGATATCAAAGGGTTCGGTTTACCTAAGCGGAGTGGATATCCACGACAACTATTCGTCCTCTGTATCAGGTGGTTTATATGTTTATAGCCATAGTTCATCACCAACCAGCATAACATTTGATCCTGATAACCGCTGTTCAATATACAATAACTTTGGTGGCAATCCATGCGATATTATAATAATAGATGTTCAGGATAATCTGGATATTTATCTGGATATGACTACAGTAGATCAAGTAAGCAGCTTTTATGTTCAAAGAGTAAACAATTTCTCATATACTCAAGGATACCATGATACCATTTATTCTCATACAGCATTTAGGGTAGAAGTGAATCACGATCTTTACGTAAGCCCAACAGGAAATGACAGCAACAGCGGATTTAGCCCTGCCGAAGCGATGAAATCAATTACTAAGGCGGTCCATAAAATCGCCTCTAATAGCTTGGAGGCAAAATCTGTTCATGTGCTGCCGGGAACATATAGTGATGGAATAGGGGATCAGATATTTCCAATACCTGGGAAGTCCTATGTTGCCATCAGTGGAGCTGGAGCAGAGGAATGCACTTTGTTTGTAAGCAACATAGACACGGCGAACACGCATCGAATTTTTGTGTCTCAAAGGAACAAAGCTCCCTTGCTGCATGGATTTACAATCACTTCCTCTGACGATCCAAACTGGATATTAAGACCTATAAGTTCCCGTTTTGAAAGCATATCTATTTCGGATATTGTTATTCGTGATACCAGAGTGTCTTGGTTAGGCGCGATACTCATCGAAATGCTTTCTCCGGATATATGTAAACTGGATGATGTGAAAATCAGCAACGTTATTACTGATGAAACTATTTTGATGGCAGACATTGGTGGCTCAATATCAAACTGTATTTTCGATAATATTAGCTCAGCCTACGCTGATCCCAATAGTGATTGGATAATGACAATGTTTGATGTATGGGCAAGAGGAGCACTTAGTGTTGAAAACTGTGTTTTTAGGAACTTTTACGTAGCAGGTATGCAACCTACTTTGCATATCTCCGATCCCAATCAACCCACCGGGATGGTTGATATTACCGTTTCAAACTGCATCTTCGACAACCTTGGAACAGATAATGAATCACCTATTAGCTTTAATAACCGTAATGTGGAGAACTTCCAGGTGAATAACTGCACGTTTATCAATAATCGGGGAGCAACCGGGGCTGTTGGTTTAACCGGCAGAATCTATATGAAGAATAATATCTTTTACAATCCTGCCAGCCCCAATGAAATGAACTTGTTTCTTTCTGCCCCTTATGGTATTGATTCTCATATCTATCTGGATTACAATGATATCAGGGGTGGTGAATCGTTAGTTTACAATCCCTATAGCAACAATCATGTGTATTATGGCGATACAAATATCAGCAACGATCCGGCTTTTATAAGCCTGATTCCCGGCCATCCACAGTATGCCATGCTATCGGATAATTCCCCTTGCATCAATACCGGCACTCCTGATACCACAGGTTTGAACTTATTACCCTATGATCTGGCGCACAACTTCCGTATTTGGGATGGCCGGATAGACATGGGCTGCTATGAATATGGCTCTATCCCCTATGTAGATAACGATGATCCCTTTGTACCTTCTTTAACGGATAGAATAACCGCTACTAACTACCCCAATCCCTTCAACCCCAGCACCACCATAGCTTTCAGCCTTCCGCTTGCCGGCAGAACCACGCTTGATATCTATAACCTGAAAGGCCAGAAGGTGCGTAGCCTGCTACATGCCAGGCTGTCTTCCGGAGAACATAAAGCGGTGTGGGATGGCACTAATGACAATAATCAACCCGTTTCCAGCGGAATCTATTTCTACCGTGTCTGCTGTGCTGACCAAGCCTTTACCGGCAAGATGATTCTGGCGAAATAGGCGCGAATAAAGTGACTGCTTTCTCAGTAAGATTGCATTTGCCAGCCATTGCTGTGAGACTAAGCATAAAATCTGTTACTATGAGAATAAAGAGGATTTTGTTGCCAGCTTTTAGTGTGTTATTCGCCGTAAACTGTCTCTATGCTACTGAGCAGGATAGCAGGAACATGCAAGACGGTAGCATTCAATACTCTACCTCAATCGGCAAGTACAAATGGATGAGTTTTCCTGTTCTGTTTCGGGCAGAACAGGATAATATCCTGGGGAATTTGCTTGTGCCCATCGTGAATCAAAACACTCTGGATTGGGTAATGTTTAGATCATATGCAGAACGTCCCCGGAAAATGGAGTTTGTTACCTCAAACCTCATCTTTGGCGACACCCCCGTCCATAGCCATCAGGGATTTAAAGTAAAGCTGAATCAAGCTTGTAAAGAGACGCAAAAAATAAGTATTATCGGCAAAGAACAAAACCTGAACACCACAATCGAGCTTTTTGCTAAAGATAATTTGGGTAATTTTATAGAGAACTGGATTGGATACTTCAATCCGCAAAGTGCAAGGATATTGGATGCCATAGGGCCTATTCTTAACAAGGTGTTATCTGTGAAATCACAGTTTTGGAGCATAGGGCGTAAACCTGAGGGCGGATGGGTTGGAGATGTGGATAACTGCATAATAAATTATGGAGATATGGTAGTCATTCGGGTGGAGGAGAACTGTGATTTTACTTGGAATCATGGAAAACCGGTTAATGCTGTTTTCGCCAAAGCACCCCAACATTTTCAGTTTGAAGAGTATGAGAACTACATTCCTCTGTATCTTGAATTTTCTGATCTGTCCGATAATGATATGCCTGCTGAAGTTGGTGTTTTCATCAATGATCTTTGTGTGGGTGCAAGCAGAGTAAATGGCAAAACAACCTCCATTTGCGTCTATCCCGATAGAAAAGACTGGCTTAGGAGGGAAAACTTCCTTTTGGTATTCCATTATCAATCCGGCACTAAAAAGATATGCTACTTTCAGGATAGCAATCTTCTGGAAGTATCGTTTCACGGAACCAACTACTTTTATCTGCCTGTGAACAGATCCTGTCTGATGGTGGACGCCAACTATGAAGATAAGATAACCCAAGTGTGGACAGCCCATAGAAATAGAGAAACTGATGTATCCTACGAATTAGCTTACGATGGAAATGTCATTATTGAAGTACTGAACAGATTTGGTAAACAAGTTAACACTCTGGTAAACGGTAACATGGTGAGTGGGCCACACCGTGTAATCTGGAATGGCACCGATAAATATGGCAGAACCGTTTCCAGCGGTATTTATCATTACCGGTTGATCACACCAGACATGAGCATCACCAAAAAGATGCTTCTGTTAAAATAACCTAAATTGGTATAGCTGGAGTTTGGACATAATCTATCG
>DIXL01000043.1 GCA_002428685.1 Cloacimonetes bacterium UBA6081
GCTGAAGCCCATATCTTCATCGCGGTTCTGGCGTACCATCTTCTCAACTCCATCTGTCTTCAATTACGCCAGGATGGGATAAATGACTCCTGGAATACCGTGAGGGTTAGGATGTCTACACACAGAAGAGTGAGTATCTCGGCTATGCGTAGAGATAAAACAACTGTAATAGAGCGCATTACCAGCTCGGCAGAACCCTACCACCTGAAAATATACAAGGCTCTCAACATGAGCCCCAGCCCTGTTATAAAACCTCTAAAACAACAAATATGTAGTCCCCACGAAAATCTTATATGATTGTAGAACAGGCACGTACATATTTAAAGTGGTAAAGTCAGGTTAATCCTATTGCTTAGCGTGTCAAGCTCAATTTTCTGAAGCTTTATGCTACCTTATCAATCCATCTCTTTTCAACAGCGCATCCGGATCGGGTTTACGGCCACGGAATACCACAAACAAATCCATCGGATGAAAGGCATTACCACGAGCTAAGATATACTTTTTAAAGGCGTTGGCAACTTCGCTGTTAAATATCCCTTTTTCCCGAAACAAGCTCCAGGCATCTGCTTCCAGTGCTTCTGCCCATTTGTAGGAATAGTAACCGGCAGAATATCCTCCGGCAAAGATATGGGCAAAGCTGCAGGAAACATTGCTGCCTTCAATATGCGGCAACAGCCTGAAACGCTCCACCGCAGCCTTTTCAAAGGCATCCACGTCCAATATTTCATCGGGATTTGCAGTATGCCAGGCAAAATCCATCAGGGCGTAACGCAACTGATTGATATTGGCAATGCCAGCCTGAAAGTTTTTGGCAGCAATCACCTTATCCAACAATTCCTTAGGCAGTGGTTCTCCGGTTTGGTAGTGTCGGGCAAAAAGGTTTAACGCTTCTTCTTCCAACAGCCAATTTTCCATTATCTGGCTGGGAAGCTCCACAAAATCCCAAAGTACGCTGGTTCCGGAAAGCCCTTTGTAATAACCATCTGCCAGCAGCGAATGCAAGGCATGACCAAACTCGTGAAAGATGGTGCGGGCTTCATTCAAGGTCAGCAACGATGGTTGTTCCGGCGTTGAGGGAGTTAGCGAAGCCACTATGCTTACCTGCGGACGACGCAATCCATCGCGATACAATCCCTGTCCCTGGAACGAGGTTTTCCAGGCACCTCCACGTTTGGTTTCCCGCGGGAATAGATCCATGTAAACCAATCCCATAAAGGCATCAGAGGCATCATAAACCTCCCAAGTGGTTACATCAGAGTGGTAAACCGGCACGTCAAAAACCTGTTTCACTTTTATCCCATAAATCTTACCGGTAACCATGAACAAGCCTTCTAACACGTTTTCCACTTTGAACCAGGGTCGCAATTCCTCGGGATCATAGGCATAGCGTTGTTCTTTCAGTTTATTGGAATAGTATCCCATGTCCCAGGGCATCAGTTCTTCCAGTCCATCCATTTCTTTGGCAAAGGCTTTCACTTCTTCCACTTCCTTAAGGGCTGCTGGGTAGGCTATCTCATAAATCTTTTCCAGAAAGCTTGTTGCGGTTTCCAGGGATTCTGCCATTCTATCAGCCAAAACAAAATCTGCATGTGTATTATATCCCAAAAGCTTGGCTCGCTCTGCACGCAAGCGCAGAGTCTGCTTAATGATTTCCTGATTGTCAAATTCGTCTTTAAAGGCACGGGAAGCGTAAGCACTGTGAATCTGGCGACGTATCTCTCTATTTTTGCAATAGGTTAGCACAGGCGTTAAGCTGCTTGGCTGCAAATTGAACAACCAACCATCCTCTTTCCCTTTCTTTTTGGCCATAAAAGCGGCTGCCTTCAAGGAATTTTCCGGGATGCCTTCCACATCTTTGGCATCGGTAATATGCAACTCCCATTTGTTGGTGGCGGCCAAAACGTTATCGCTAAATTTAGGACTAAGCTGCGAAGCCTCCATCTGGATTGCGGTAAGGCGTTTTTTATCTGCATCGTTCAGCTTGGCACCACCGCGGATAAAGCTTTTGTAAGTGCGTTCAATCAGACGGTAACGTTCAGCTTTTTTAACGGTTTCCTTGTCGTTTAAATCACTGGGAATAGAAGGTTTGGGTTTACCGGCCACTTCTGTATCGTAAACAGCTTCCACCCGCTTAAATATTTGTGGATCGGTATCAATACTGCTGCCAAATTCTGCCAGCATGGGTGAAATCTGCTGCGCCAGGGCTTTATGTGCATCATCACTTTCGGCCGAGAGCAAGTTATAATAAATGGTGGAAACTACTTCCAGCAGTTCTCCATTCAAATCAAGCTCCAGAATCGTGTTCTCAAAGGTTGGTGGTTCTGGATTGTTTTTTAACTTTTCAATCTCGGCTTTGGCCTGTTTCAGGCCTTCCTCTATGGCCGGTAAATAGTGTTCAGTTCTAAATTCCGCAAAGGGAATAGCCTTCAAACGGTGATCTTGCTTCATGTTTATCAAGGGGTTATGTGATTCCATGTTTTTATCCTCTTGTTCATTTTTCTTCTTTATCCCATGTTTATTTCTGCTTAGATTCGGTCAATAGTTTTCCGCTATCAGATTCAGGAAACCAGTTTTATAAATTACGCCTTCATTTATCATCAAGAACTGCTCTTACTTTTATAACTAACCTGTCAACATAGTATTGTTTCTGAATATAGTTTTCACAGCCATCAAGTACCCCGTGATTTTTGCGAATTTCAAATAGAAATAATAGGAAGATCATTATAATTGAACACCAACATTCCACCTCTCCGAAAACGTCAATTATAATGAGCAACAAAAGATATTTTCCCGAATAATGTGCTGGAGGATGCAGTTCGTTTTAACTTACAATTTTTCGAAGAGAGGCAGCTTGATTTTTGGTTGGTAGTGAATGAAGTATGAGATAATTTTGGAGTGAGAAGGATGGGTAAAAATTGTAAGTCAAAACTGGTAAACGAGTTCCAGTTACTGCAAACTATCGAAAAGAGGATATCCTCATTTAGCACCATAAGCTTCTTTGTATTGTGGATATGGATAAGTCCACAGTATAGTAGTGTTGGGTCAAACTTGGTATGTCGCAAATAGTATTGGGGTNNCGATCGGGAGATCGGCTTCCCTATGCTTGACATGACAGTAGTATCGTGCCTTGTCAAGCTTGGGCTGTCAAATTTCTTTTTTGCCACAGCCGAACCGGGATTCGGCCTCCCATTACGAACAAATCGATAATTTGAGTAATGAGATGCTTGACAAGGCACTATAATATCATGTTAGCTTAATTCACCTTATAGGTCTTATCGCCTTTTTCAAAGAAAGCTATTATCTGCTTGGCAGCGGCCACGCCCGCATTAGTATTGGCTTCTTCGGTTTGGGCACCCATCTTTTTGGGGGTGTAATAAACCCGATCGGCATACTGCTCCATCAGTTGGGCGGCATTACCTGGCTCTACATCGCTCACATAGCGGAATTTCTTCTTTTCGGCCAGGGCTTTGAACAGGTCATCCTCGTTGATAACTTCTTTGCGGGCTGTATTTACAAGGGTAGCGTTGTTCTTCATCAACGATAGCAGACTCCAGTTGATGGATTTTTGGGTCTGTTCGTTGGCAGGAATGTGCAGAGAAATGTAATCGCCTGTTTTGAAGATATCTTCCACTGTGGCAAGGGGTTTCACACCATCCTTTGTCATTATCTCGTTGGTTAAATAGGGATCGTATGCATAAACCGTCATGCCTATGCCTTTGGCTATTTTGGCCACATAGCGGGCTACCCAGCCATAACCATATAGAACTAATGACTTACCGGCCAATTCACTTCCGGATTTGCCGTTAAATTTGCCACGTGCCATGTAGATCATCATGCCAATGGCAAGCTCGGCCACTGCATTGGAATTTTGACCTGGAGTATTCATGGCAATCACATTGTGAGCGGTGGCAGCTTTCAGATCGATGTTATCGTATCCGGCTCCGGCCCTCACTACTATCTTCAGTTTGGGAGCAGCAGCCAAAGCTGCTTCGTCGATAATATCGCTGCGGATAATCACTGCCTCGGCATCCGCCAGAGCTTTGTGGAGATCGGCAACATCGGTGTAATTCTCCAAAAAAGAGTATGAGTATTTGGCGTTTTCAAGCTCCGCCTTAATCTTTTGCGCAGCTTCGGCAGCAAAAGGTTTCTCTGTGGCTATCAGGACTTTGGGCATTTTTTGCCTCCTTTATATATTTAGATATTTATCTTTTTGTGGTTAGGTGAAAGAGTTGAAAGGTGAAAAGGTGGAAGGGTGGAAAGGTGAAACAGGGTTTTGAGATTGAGGGCAAGAGGATTTGTGGTGAAAAGTTTATGACACAAGATTGAATTCAATCTCGCAGGCAATTGCACAGGCACAATTGCATCACTCTGGTTTTTATCCCTGCAACAAAATCTACCGCTGAGTTTCACTTTTCCACCTTTCCACCTTTCCACCTTTCCACCCTCTCACCTTTCCACCTTTCCACTTTTCCACTTTAGTTCCCCAAAATCCCAAGTAAAACTCCCGCCGCAACAGCAGAGCCAACCACTCCTGCCACGTTTGGTGCCATGGCATGCATCAGTAGATAATTTGTGCGGTCGTATTTTTGGCCTACAACCTGAGACACTCTGGCAGAAGCAGGAACGGCAGAAACCCCGGCACTACCGATAAGGGGGTTGATTTTATCCTTGGAAAATAGATTCATAATCTTGGCAAAAAGGACGCCAGTTGCGGTGGCAACCGAAAATGCCGCTGCACCAAGCAGAAAAATCTTGATTGTAGCCGGAGTTAAAAAAACATCGGCAGTGGTTTTCGCACCTACCGTAAGTCCGATTAAAACGGTAACCACATCGATCAGAACAGTTCTGGCAGAGGTGGCAAGGCGCTCCGTTACCCCACTTTCTTTAAGTAAATTTCCCAAAAACAGCATGGCAAGCAGGACTACACTGCCGGGAGAAATAACTGTAGTTACAATAAAAGCGACCAGCGGAAACATAATCTTTTCCTTCTTTGTAACCACGCGTAGCGATTTCATGTGGATCAAGCGTTCTTTTTTGGTAGTAAGCAAACGCATGATGGGAGGCTGAATCACAGGCACCAAAGCCATGTAAGAATATGCAGCCAAAGCAATTGAACCAAGTAAATGGGGAGCTAGTTTGGATGCCAAAAATATTGAAGTTGGGCCATCCGCTCCTCCGATAATTCCAATCGAAGCTGCTTCCATGATATTGAATCCCAAAAGGATAGACCCCATAAAAGTGGCAAAGATGCCAAACTGGGCTGCTGCTCCTAATAGAATTAGCCGCGGATTGGCTATCAGAGTAGAAAAATCCGTCATGGCACCTATCCCTAAAAAGATCAGTGAAGGATAAACGCCTTTATTTACCCCAAAATAGAGGTAGGATAGCACCGAACCCTGATCTGTAACTCCCAAGCCCTGTTGCGCCACACCAGGCATGTTCCCCACCACAATCCCAAAACCGATGGGAACCAGTAATAAAGGTTCAAACTCTTTGCTGATACCAAGATAGATAAATACCAATCCCGAAACAATCATAAGCAAATTGCCCCAGGATAGGTTCATAAAGCCTGTGGTTTGAATAAATTGGCTTAGTTCTTGCATGGTTTAGTCCTCAAACTCTATCAGGGGATCACCTTCTTGCACCGAATCACCTTTGCTGACGTTGATCTTGCTTACTCGTCCGCTGCAATTGCTGTGAATTTCGGATTCCATTTTCATAGCTTCCAAAATCAGGGCAATATCGCCTTCTTTCACATAGCTGCCAAGGCTTACTTTTACGTCTATAATGCTGCCTGGAATTGGAGCTCTCAGGATTTTTTCGCAAACGGCAGATTTTACTTCATCTAAGGCTGCCACACTTGGCCTGGGGGTTTTGGGAGACGGCGCAGGCTTCACTGCTGCTCCAACAAGTATCATCATCAAATCGCCTTCTTGAATGGGAGAGCGTTCTTTTACATAAATCTTCCCAATTTTAGCGTCTAAAGGAGAGGCAATTTCACTTTGCATTTTCATGGCTTCCAGGATAATGATGGTTTGCCCCTTTTTCACTTCCTGGCCTTCAGAAACAGGGATTGAGACTATTACTCCGGGAATGGGAGCACGCACTTCTCCGCTGCCCAATTCGGTTCCGCTGAAGAACGATGGGGCCATGGGAACGGCTTTTTCCTGCGAAGCCAGCTTGGGAACTGTATTTAGTTTGTCATCTTCGATTTGCACCAGATAATCGGTCCCATTAATGTTTATCTTGGCGTGCGTGGGGCTGTATTCTACAATGCGGGCATCGTATTTTTCGTTGTTTATGGTAAGTTTATAGGTTTTCATCCGTTACTTCCTTGTAATGTTTATTTCACGGTTGGGCATTCTTAAAAAGGCACTGGCGCGCCATTGATTGGTAGGAGTTCTGCGAAAGGTTAAAGCCATGCGTTTTCGTTCTTCTGTGGATTGCTGATGTATGTGCAAGGCTGCAATAATAGCCACAATCACACTGCGATTCAGGGTAGCCGAAGCAGCAATCACTTTTCCACCGGGGCTAAGCTTCAGATCGGGGCTCGCTTTCTTAGGAGGCCGGTTCAGATGGATTAGCTGCCCAATCACAATGCTGGTAATAAGTAAGGCTGCAAACACGGTTAGCATTCCAACCAGGGTTACGTTTAAGCCATAGGCAAGGCTGTTTTCGCTAAATTCACCCCACAGCTTCATAATGTCTTCGGTGCTAATGTCCAAAGATTGCAGCGAGTTATTGTCCCACTTACGGGAATTGGGATCGGTTAAGCTCAGCATTTGTTTCAGCTTCTTAATGGGCATATTCAGGCTGGCGGAAACCTCTGCCAGAGTAGAAAGCTCCGTGAATCCATACACGCTGAATTGCTGTGCTAACAATGCCCGGTATGGGGTTATGCCCAGCTTGCGCAGGGTCATGGCATCCAGTTTCTTATTCTGCGGTTCCAGCCCCAGGAAGCGTTTCCAGCTATTGATGTTTGAAATCTCCAGCATTTCAGCCACTTCGCCCAGTTTGTTTGTATCCCTGAAACCGTATTCGGAGAGTATTTCTTTTTCCCTTGCCAGGCTTAAGCTATCCGAAGCAATTTGTTGAAGTGTTTCTGCAGTTTCCACACTTTGGGCTGTAAGCAGGCCGCAAAACAAAATCATCAGGTAGATAAATAGTAATTTGGGTACCATCATAAAGCCCTTACAGAGGCATGTTGCCATGTTTGCGGGCGGGAATGTAATCCTTTTTATTGGCAAGCATTTCCAAAGCCCTAATCAGGCGGAAACGGGTTTGAGCCGGCTCGATTACATCATCCACAAAACCCCGCTCAGCAGCATTGTAAGGATTGGCAAACTTATCGCGATATTCGTCTTCTTTGGCTTTCAAAGTGGCTTTGGGGTCTTCCGTAGCCATGGCTTCTTTGCGGAATATCACTTCCACCGCTCCTTTGGGACCCATCACCGCAATTTCTGCCGAAGGCCAGACGTAAACCATATCTGCGCGCATGTGACGGCTGTTCATCACACAGTATGCGCCGCCATAAGCCTTGCGGATAATTACGGTTATCTTGGGCACAGTGGCTTCGGCAAAGGCATACAGCATCTTGGCACCGTTGCGAATGATGCCGTTATGCTCTTGCATGGTTCCCGGTAAAAAGCCCGGAACATCTTCCAACACCACCAACGGAATATTAAAGGCATCGCAAAAACGGACAAACCTTGCTGCTTTGATGCTGGCATCGATATCCAAAACTCCGGCCAGCACCTTTGGCTGATTGGCCACTATGCCAATGCTGTGCCCATTCAAGCGTGCAAAACCCACCACCAGGTTTTGAGCAAAGCTGCTCATCACCTGCAAAAACTCTCCATCATCCACAATCGGATGAATCACATCCAGAATGTCATAGGGTTTATTGGGATTATCGGGGATGATGTCGTTCAGCTCGTCGCAATTGCGACTGATGGGATCATTGGTTGGGACAAAGGGAGGATCCTCCATGTTGTTGGATGGCAAAAAGCTAAGCAGCAACTTAATTAGCATTATGGCATCTTCTTCGCTATTGGCAATAAAATGCGCCACACCACTTTTACTGGCATGCACATTTGCCCCGCCCAGGTCTTCGATGCTAACCGTTTCGTTCAGCACCGTTTTCACCACTTTGGGACCGGTTACAAACATATAACTATTGTTCTTTTCCATTATCACAAAGTCTGTAATGGCAGGAGAATAAACCGCTCCTCCGGCACAGGGACCCAAAATTGCCGAAATCTGGGGAATCACTCCGCTGGACATCACATTACGCCAGAATATCTCTGCATAACCGGCCAAAGCATCCACGCCTTCCTGAATGCGTGCGCCTCCGGAATCGTTCAAACCAATCAAGGGGCATCCGTTTTTGATGGCCATATCCATCACCTTGCAGATTTTCTCTGCATAGGTTTTGGATAGCGAGCCGCCAAACACTGTGAAATCCTGAGAAAAGATGTAAACCACGCGCTCGTTTATAGTTGCACTACCGGTAACCACCCCATCACCAGGATGGATATACTTTTCCATGCCAAAATTGGTGCACTGATGGGTTACAAACATGTCAAATTCTTCAAAACTATCAGGATCCACCAATAGCGCAATCCGTTCGCGGGCAGTTAGTTTGCCCTTTGCATGCTGTTCGTCAATACGTTTTTGGCCACCACCTAAAAGAGCTTCCTCACGTTTGATTCTCAGCTTCTCCAAAGGTTTTTGGTTTTCCATGTTTATTCTTCCTTATATGTTGTTAAAATCAAATCATCGCCATTGTCATTATTTCCACCGCTGTTTTTTAGTAAAGGGAAATCTTTGAAGTGCGGAAGTGCTGGAGTGTGGAAGTGGAGTGCGGAAGTATGGAAGTATGGAAGTGGTGGAAGTGTGAGTGGTGGAAGTGGCAAAAGCCATACCTTCCCCCTCTTTTCTCCTTCAATCCTATCGTTAATACGTCAGTAACACTTCCCTAACGATTCCCCAACAGCGTTAGGGAAATGTTAGGGATATTCTATGGCAACACTAAGGATAAGATAGATGGAGAATAAGGGGGAAAGAGACAGGTTATTTGTGTCAAATGCTGTGTCAAATGCTGCGGAAATTGCCGCGGACAGCTTTATTTCTTGACAAAATATCCTGCTTTATTATCTGTAGATTTTACGTGTTTAGGTGCAAAAAAATATGTGTAAAAAGGAGAGTCTCATGAAGTATGTATTCAGCCTGATGTTTGTTATTGTGCTATGCAGTAGCATGAATGCGGTGAACTGCAGGGCAGCAGTTGGTTTGGACGCATTTGGATTATTAGTCATTAGTGATCAAAACTTGGTTGCAGGATATAAAGAAACGACTGCGCCCATGGTTTCGGCTCAGATTACGGAAAGCGTGGAATGTTTTGATCTTGGAATAGGCATGAACTACCAGTTGCCCAGAGATCATGGAGATTTGCCCGAGGACATGCAAGTTGCCTATGGCGAGCATTATTTTTTCCCGATTTATGGGATACTATCCTACAATATACCAAGCACCGGTAGGATAAAGCCACAATTGATTTCTCAGTTTGGATATAATTTCGTGAGCATGAAGTTTCCCTTGAATGATGAAGATGATCGCGATGATATTAATGGCGGCTTTTTTTACGGCTTGGGTTTGGGTCTGGACTACCATAAGATTTCACTTAATGTGATGTATCTATCCAACGGAATGAGAGTTAATCATGAAGAGCTCAGCTCTAATCACTGGAGAGTAACGAATGAAGGGGATATACAGACACAACAGTTAAACATTTCAATTGGTTACAAATTTGGGAGAGCCTTATGAAACACATAGTAGCTTTGTTGTTGATTGCAGCCCTGTGCAGTGGACTTGGGGCTGTAAACTTTCGTGTTGCTGTCGGTATGGATGCATTTGGCAAAACGACTACCTACGTAAAACCCATTTTTGTGGGCTTTGAAACTCAGGTTGGGCCTACATTGTCTGCGCAGGTAACCAACAAGATGTGGGATGTTTCCTATGGACTGGGGGTGGATTATCAGCTCCCCAAGGAATTTCAGGAAATGCCAGAAGGATGGTCAAGCGATTTTAATAAACACGCCTATGGTTTAGTTTACGGGATTCTTGCTTACAACATTCCCATAATTAATAAGGTGTCTCACGATTTTATAGCTCAGTTTGGCTATAGTCATCCAGATTTTCAATTCTGCCCCTATAATGACAATACCAGCTATTCTGAGGAAGGAGGATTGTTTTATGGTCTGGGTGCAGGCCTAAACTATCAAAAGTTATCGCTTAATGTGCTGTATCGGGTGAATAACTCTAAAATAACGGAAGAACATCAAAATCAAGGAGTAGTGGAAAACCGTAGTAAATTGAGCTGCCAAACCCGGCAATGGAATATGTCTGTTGGGTATAGATTTGGGAAGACGGAGTGATGATGTGATGGGGTGATGATGTGATGATGTGATGATGTGATGGGGTGATGATGTGATGATGTGATGATGTAATGATGTGATGAAGTGATGATGTGATGATGTGATGAAGTGATGATGTGATGATGTGATGATGTGATGATGTAATGAAGTGATGAAGTGCCACCAAAGCACCTTGTAGGAGACCTAAAAGCTATTTTTCCATGGTGCTGCGCCCTTATTATACTTCATTGATTACTGAAAAGCACAATGATAATGCCAGAGATGAATCAGATGTGACTTATGGCTAATCATTGATAACAAACTCTTTAACATCAATGGATTGGAGTAATTTTGACTTGTACTGGTTTCCAATAGTATCTGCTATGCTAGTGTTGTGTCAAACTTAGTATGTCACAAATAGTATTGATAGGGGTAGGGGAGTTATCCATTACTGGCTCCCCTCCCTCCGAACCGTACGTGCGGTTTTCCCGCATACGGCTCTCCAGAAAACAGGTTACTCATTTAAGAGACCGGCATAATTCTTCACGGGCTTTGACGAAAGAGAAAAACCCGCAATTATAAAAGATGGCATTGGGGTATCTGAGGTTATCCATGCCTGCCGTAG
>DIXL01000122.1 GCA_002428685.1 Cloacimonetes bacterium UBA6081
GAGTAGCCTTGGATGGTTCCCAACCCTATACTATTATTCAGGAAGCCATCAATGCTTCTGCCGATACGGATACGGTTCTGGTTTATCCCGGCAGATACTATGAAAATATCCGTTTCTATGGTAAGAATATTACGCTGGCAAGTTTGGAGCTTACCACAGGTAGCTTGGATTATAAATATAATACTATCTTAGATGGCAACCAAAATGGTAGCGTTATCCAAATTCGTAATGGTGAATCCTTCGTGACTATTAGAGGATTTACAATAACAAATGGGTCTGGTTTTTATGATAGTAATTCTGATAGATCTTATGGAGGTGGAATATTAATCGGAGCTTTAAGCACAACAAACAGTGTGAACATAGTTAGTTGCGATATAGTAAGAAACAATGCTGGCTCAGGAGGCGGGATTCAAGTGGATAGATGTAACCTCTTTCTTTCAGGAACGTCGATCAGGAATAATGTTTCCAACAGCGGGGGGGGGATAAAATTGGCTTATTCCTTTTCAATACAATATTCCACTACTTTCGATCCTGTTAACCGTTGTAGTATCTACAACAACAAAGCGGCTTTCGGGTGTGATTTGTATTTTTATCTGGTTAACCAGGTTCATGTGGTGGTGGATACTTTTACAGTGGCCAATCCTTCAAACTTCTATGCCAGTGCCATCCCTCAGGATTCCAATATTACAAATCCCTATACCTTTGACATCTTACATAGTGTGCATACAGAGGTAAACCATGATCTATTCGTAGCTCCCTGGGGAGTGGACACAAATGATGGGCTGTCACAAGTAACACCTTTAAAAACAATCTTCATGGCAGTCTATAATATTGCCTCAGACAGCCAGAATCCCAAAACCATCTACCTTGCTGCTGGCCTATACTCGAAGAGCCTGAATAATCAACAATTCCCTGTCCCGATGAAAAGCTGGACAAGGCTTTCGGGAACTTCAATGAATGAAGTAACCCTTGATGTAGAAAACACTAGCTCTGCGTTTAGCATCAGCCCTTTTTGTAACGATTTACGAATCTCAAATCTTTCACTGCAAAACTGTAGATCAGGCATAGGCACGTCCCAATCTTCTAATATTGAGACCTATCAGGTTAGCATCAGCCAGGTTTACGATATCCAAAGTGCTGCAGGTTTTAATGGTTACGAGAATGAGGGACATAGTCTAAAAGACATAATAATCACCGATATCAACTCTCAGGGGTTGAGTTATGGGATTAAGATACATCAGATTTCTGGGACAACCAGCTTGAAGAATGTTGACATTCGCAATGTGAGAGCTGTTGGTAGCATTGTTGCCTGCGATATCAGCTCTCAAGGGATAAGTTCGGTAGTAATAGATGGATGCAAAATACACAACAACACCAACAGTAGTTCAGATTCCTATAATAGCATTTTACAGATAGCTCCCTTTGATATCTACGGTCAGAGTTTGCGCATAGTGATACTGAATTCCGCTTTTTACGATAACCACCAAAACATGGCAGCCCACATGGGCTATATATATGCTCTAAATGATACAGCCTTTGTCCGCAATTGCACCTTTTCAGGTAACACGGGCGGCTCATCTACGCTTATTGCACAAGGCAATGTGGAGTTCACTAATAATGTTTTTTGGAATCCACAACTTTCCAGAGAAATTGATGTGTTCTACAGTTCGAGTTCTGGAATTATTGGTAGGGCAGAGTTTAACAATAACTGTATCCGCAATGGTCAGAACGGCATTTACAACATGAGTCCCTTAAACGAGATAATCTGGCATAACAACAACCTATCTGCAGACCCATTGTTTGAACTTCTGGGCAATCATCCCTATCGGCTCAGTTCTTTTTCACCACTGATAGATATAGGTTTGCAGAGTTTATTCTTAGAGCCGGGAACCGATGCCGGAGGCAATGAAAGGGTATGGGATGGCGATGGGGATGGCGTGGCAATTATTGACATCGGAGCTTACGAATATCAACCCATTTTTAGCCCCACCAATTTGACTGCTCAGCTTTGGCAACAGCAGATAGAGCTTTCCTGGGAAATGCCTGCAATGGATAGATGTTTATCAGGCTATCGTATATACCGCAATAATCTGCCTTATGCAGAGCTCAACGATCCTTCTCTGGTGCAATTTCGGGATTACAGCCCGGTGAACGACACCCTAACTTACTATGTTGTGGCACTGTATGGCAGTGTGGAATCGGCAGCCAGCAACACCGTTACGGTGATTGTGTCAGGTGTGGAAAGCACCGATGAAACCCTTGTTCCTGCAACTCTAAACCTTTCAATTTCCCCCAATCCCTTTTCCGATCTTGCAGTTATCCGTTACAACCTGCCCAAAGCATCAGAAGTAACCATGCAAATCTACAACCTGAAAGGTCAATTAGTGCGAACGGTAATCAGTGAAACACAAAGCAAAGGTGAACAACTCGCCGTGTGGGAAGGCTGTGATGAGGCTGGCAGGCATTTGGCTTCCGGAATCTATTTCCTATGCATGAACATTGATGGTAAACAAGAGAAACCCCGCAGGCTGGTTTTGTTAAAATAAGCTCCATAATTCCCTCCCCGGAATTTTGTAATTGACAAAATTTCTTTATCCTTATATAAGGAAACAACCTACACAAAAGGGGAGGAAAATACGGTGAGTATAGACACAGAAAAGCTTAAGTCCCTTAGTTTCGAAGCAGCTTTGAAAGAACTTGAGAGGATTGTGGAAAATCTTTCCAGCGGCGAAGCCAACTTAGAAGAACTGCTGCAAGCTTACGAAGAAGGCATTGCCTATTTAAATCATTGCCAAAGCCGTTTGGGTGAAGCAGAAGCAAAGATAAAGATATTAAGCACCCAGATTTCATCCCCAAAACCCGTGGAGGACACAAATGGATAGAAAGATATTGCTAAAGAAGGACATGAAAGAAAAGCAGGAACTGGTAAACATCATCTTAGACCGCTTTCTGCCACGCAAGGACGAATACCCCAAAGAAATTCACAAAGCCATACGCTACAGTGTATTTGCCGGTGGAAAACGCCTGCGTCCCTATCTTACCATGTTAGCTTTTGAAATGTTCAATAGCGATGTGGAGCTTATTTCTCCCGTGGCGGCAGCCATCGAAATGATTCATACCTACAGCCTGATTCACGATGATTTGCCCGATATTGATGATGACGAATACCGGCGTGGGAAGAAATCGTGCCATGCCGTATTTGGCGAAGGAGCCGCGCTTCTTTCCGGAGATGCTTTACTGATCAGTGCTTTTGAGCTGATTACTTTGGCGGAAATTGATGCCAAACAGAGGGTTCAGTTTGTGCGTGAACTGGCTTCCGAGGCAGGAATAAAGGGTCTTATTGCCGGTCAGATGGTGGATATTGATTCCGAAGGCAAAAAGGTGGATAAAAAAACCTTGCAATTCATCCACGAAAACAAAACTGCACGCTTGATTAATATTGGACTGCGTTTTGGGGCAATTGCCGGAGGCGCATCTGAAAGCGAAGTGGCTGTTATAGAAGAATATGGCAATTTGATTGGGATGGTGTTTCAGATTATGGATGACCTTTTGGATATAGAAGGAACGCAGGCAGAATTGGGAAAAAGCATTGGCAAGGATGCCAACGTGGAAAAAGCCACCTTCCCTTCGGTATATGGCATCGAAGAATCCCGTGCCAAGGCAGCAGAGCTTACCAATAAAGCCAGACAAGTGATTGTTCCCCTTGGCAAAAAGGCTTGGAAGCTGGACATCCTGGCAGAATATCTGCTAAACCGGAAGTCATGAACATAGCAGTTCAAAAGCTGTCTGCCAAAGCCAAATTACCCCAAAAAATGAGCGATCATGCCTCTGGTTATGATCTTTTTGCCTGTATGGACATAGATGTAAAGCTGGCTCCAGGGCAGCGCCATGCAGTTTCCACAGGTTTGGCTATGGAAATTCCAGTGGGTTTCGAAGCTCAGATACGTCCTCGCAGCGGCTTGGCTATTAAGCTGGGTTTGGGGGTTTTGAACAGCCCCGGAACCATAGATGCCGATTATAGGGGTGAAATTAAGGTCATTCTGATCAATTTAAGCGAAACAGAAGTTATTATCACCCCAAACATGCGTATCGCACAAATGATTATTACCCCGGTGCTTAGCCCTATTTTTACAGAAGTGGAAAACTTGAGCAGCAGTGTTCGTCAGGATGGCGGATTTGGGCATACCGGTTCACATTAGGCATATTGGAAACGAAGAGAAAGAATGGATAACAAAGAGATAATAGCAAACATACAAAAGCTTAGGAAAGAGCGCGATGCGCTTATTTTGGCACATAATTACCAGGCGGTGGAAATTCAGGAAATCGCAGATTATAGAGGCGATTCTCTGCAATTAGCTATGTTGGCTGCCCAAGTTTCGGCCAAGGTGATAGTGTTTTGCGGGGTAAAGTTTATGGCCGAAACAGCAGCCATCTTAAACCCCTTGTCCAAGATTCTGCTTCCAGCCCTTGAGGCAGGATGCCCCATGGCAGATATGATTGATGCTACGCAGTTAAGGGCGTTCAAGCAAAATTATCCCGGTTCGCCGGTAGTTTGCTATGTAAATTCTTCTGTGGAAGTGAAGGCGGAAAGCGACATTTGCTGCACCTCTTCCAATGCCGTAAAAGTGCTGCAATCGCTACCGGCAGACAAACCCATTTTGTTTGTGCCGGATCGCAATTTAGGCTCCTGGGCTGCCAAACAGGCAGGGCGGATAGTAATAACCTGGGATGGTTTTTGTCCGGTGCATCAATGGTCCTTTAACGAAGCTGACGTAGCCGAAATGAAGTCCAAATATCCTCTGCACAAGCTGCTTGCACATCCGGAATGTGATCCGGAAATTATTAAGCATGCAGATTTTGTGATGTCCACCGGAGGCATGATGAAATGGATGGAAACAGGTGATAATGCCATCATTGCCACCGAGAATGGGATGGTGAATTATTTACGGCACATCTATCCACACAAGTCCATCATTGGTCTATCTCCACGGGCAAATTGTAAAAACATGAAGAAAACCACCTTGGAACATGTGTTGCAAGCCCTGCAAAACATGCAGCATGAAATAACCGTTGCTCCGGAAATTGCCGCAAAAGCAAAGCGGAGTATTGATAAAATGCTGGAGTTGTCATAGTGTCAGATCAAGTTACTTATGCCACAAAGTATTATGCATAATCAGGACATCGGTTTCACTGTCGTTCCCGCGGAGGCGGGAATCCAGCACAGTCAGAATCCCGCAGGGATGACACATAATATGTTGATATATAAACAATTATATATCGTTATTGCCCAACTGAGCAAAGGGCTGGATTCCCGCCTCCGCGGGAACGACAACGTCGGAGCAGGCTTGACAGGACGCAGAGCAGGCTTGACGAGGCACAGAGTATTATGCTAACATCATCTGTTACAAAAACTTCCGGCATCGGTGAATTGCAGATTCCCGGAGGCGAAATGTGGCAAAGTAATAAAGCTATGGGAGTTAGCTCGGCTACAGCTTGCCTTTACCAATATATGTTGGATAATTTTGAACCCAAACCTCTAAAAGCTCTGGAGCTTGGTTCCGGCAGCGGAGTGCTTAGCCTTATGCTGGCAAGGCACTATTTAGCCTGGCAGATTACAGGCGTAGAAATTCAAGAAAATCTGCACCATCTGGCAGTGCATAATGCAAACCATCTGCGGGTTCCTGTCAGTTTTATCTGTGCGGATTTGAATTATTTCGTAGCAGAACAGAAGTTCAATTTAATTGTGGCTAATCCTCCCTGGCAAAAGCTGGGAAGTGGATTGCTCAGCCCGCTTTACGAACGTGCCGTCAGCCGCAGCGAAGTGCTCTGCACTTTAGCGCAAGTTATCGATTGCTGCAAACGCAATTTATGGGATGGCGGCAGCGCAATCCTGCTATACCCCATTTCCCGAAAAGAAGAAGTTCTGCAGGAAGCCGCATCAGCTTGCCTTGAAATACAAGCGATTCAACCGGCGGATAACAGCTCACTAATATTTCATTTAAGCTCAAGGACATATATATGAAATCCCGTTTTTTTCTAATCATTATCATGCTTTGCATCCTCTTTGGAGCCTGGCAGTATCTAAGCTACGAATCCATGCGCAGTCTACAGGCCAAATTGGATGATATTTCCAGGCTGCCAATTTATGCCTATGTAGCCGATACCACAAAAGTGGAGCCTCTTATGAGAGAGCTGAAATCGGTTGCCGGCATCAAAACTGTAGTGCACGAAACAGCCCATCAGGCAGCAACTGAACTAATCACAGCTTACAGCTTGCCCCTGAATGAAGAGATGATAGAAGACTACAGCTTTCCCGACATCATCACAATATCTTTACAACCAACCCAAGAAGCCATTAAGGCGAAAGCAGTTATACTGGATATTCTGCGTGCCAAAATTGCCGAAACGGATATTGATAGCCAAGCCAGTGCTTATAACGACTTGGCGGATGAGCTAAAGCTGATTCAAAGGCGAAACATCAGCTTCACCGCCTTTGCCTTTGTGCTAATGCTGCTAACGGTTGTTTTCAGCCGTCTTAGTTTTGAGCTGCACGTTTTGCTGCACTATCAGGGTAAAAAGCACAGCGTGATAGACAGGATTCGCCATCAGGACCAGGGAGTGCGGCACACTTGGTCAATGCTGCTGATTCCTTTGCCACTTTGCATAGCCACCTATTTTATTTTGGTATTTTCGTTGCACCTTCCCCAGATTGTGCCTTACTGGGTATTTATTGCGCAGCTTGTGGCTGCTTTAACAGGAACTCTGATAACGCATTTTACCCTGCACACTTTTGATCAGGAAATCAGTTACAACGAAAATCCCGTTCAGATCGTTACCCCAGAGATTTCAACAACGGAGGCAAATAATGAAGCAACAGATACCTAATGTCCTTACTATTCTGCGGTTCCTGATGGTGCCGGTGTTTTTGTATTATCTGTTTGTTTCCACCGATGCAAGCAGCATAAAAATTGCGCTATTCGTTTTTATTGCAGCCAGTATTACAGATTATCTGGATGGATTTTTGGCTCGCAAACTGCAGGTTATCAGCAATTTTGGCAAGATTATGGATCCTCTGGCGGACAAGGCTTTGGTAATATCTGCTCTGGCAGGACTTTGCTGGCTATATCCCTATAAAATTAGCGTGGTAGTTTTCTTTGTTATCTTTTTCAGAGAGTTGCTTATCACAATCCTGCGAGAAATTTACCACCATAAGGGGATCGTAATGGCTGCGGATAAAATGGGTAAGCTGAAAACTGTGATGCAGATGGTAGGAATCATTGTGGCTTTGGCTGCTTGGGCATATCTAAATCCTTTGCCGGATAAAGTGATTTTGGGTGTGGCAATCTGGTTTTGGATTGTGGCAGGGGTTACTTTGCTAAGTGGGTTAAATTATCTGTTAGTTTTGTTTAAAAAGGAGCAAACCCATGCGTAAGCTTATTGTTTGTGCAATGCTGTTGCTGATCCTGACAGGCTGCAACAAAGGCAAGTCCGAGCCTCAACGCTGGACAGCTTTCGACAATTTGATAGATCACGCCAAGCCTATGGCCATGGGTGATGATCGTGATGTTTACATCTTTTGCGATTCTGCCAATTGGAAGGCTTTGGAACCGTTTGTGCGAAGTGCTATTGAGCAGGAAATCCAGTTGGTTTATCCGGAGAAATATTTCCAGATTATTATGTCCGATATCAAGGATGCTCAAGCTCTTAGTAAGTACAAGAATATCATCTATATCGGTGATCTGAAAAGTGATACGCCGGTATCAAAATATGCCAAAAGCGTTCTGGATAAAGACTTTATTGCCAGAGTTAACAACAGCGGTGGAGACCTGTTCACGGCCAAAAACCACAGCTCACGCGATCAACTGGTTATGTTTTTAATGGGCAAAGATCCGGTTTCACTTAGCAAAATAGGTGCCTTGCAATCAGACAACATCTTTGGGCTGTTACTCCACCGATTTGCCCAACGTCAGGCCTATTATGCCTACCAAGGTAAAATTATTGCAGCTTCGTTTTTCAAGCCCTATCCCTTTGCCATGCAAATTCCCGATACCTACAGGCTGTTTTCAAACGACAAGGATGGCCGTTTCCTCAGCTTTTTATACCGGGCAAAGATGCAAAACCGTGAAATTCCCGATAAATACATTTCGGTTTATTACGAAGCCATGCCGGAAAACAAGCTTGATCTGGAATGGCTGAAAACCAAACGTAAAGAGCTGGGACAGAAATACTTTGAGGGAGATACTTTTGATGCCGAGTTAGTTCGGCAAGAGCCATTTCGCTTTATAGATCACGATGGTTTTAGGTTAATGGGAGCCTGGAAAAATGAAAAACACGCCATCGGGGGTGCTTTTCAAAGCTACGCATTCTGGGATGAGCCTTCCAAAACTGCCTACCTGATAGATAACATAGTATATTTTCCGGCGGGGGATAAACTGCCGATTTTGGTGGAACTATTTATGCTCTCCAGCTCAATCACCCTAAAATAATGCAAGACAAGCTATTAACTAAAGTCCTGTTTGGCATCCTTTTGATGGGATCGCTTTTTTTGGCAGCGTGTGCAGGGCCTTCAGACAGATTGGCAGCCACTTCAGATGATCCCTCCAGACCTACTGCCGCATCCATATATTATTATTTTACTGGCTCTTATGTCCATTACAGCGGAGATTATAAGACAGCAGAAAAGCTGTATAACTTAGCCCAGGAACAGGACACTGCCAGTCTCCAGATAAGAAAACAGATTCTTATAAACAGTGCCTATGCCTATTTGAATGGGCAGAAAGAAAAAGAAGCGGTTATAAGCCAATTTAACGAGGCCAGAAACGGCACGACATTTGATTCCGAATTGCTCAATGCGGCATATTCCGTATATTCTCAAGCCGGAGACATAGAAGGCCAAACCTGGACAATTGACCAGACTCTGATGCACTACCCCTCAGCCAGGGCATATCTGCAGAAGTTTTATCTGGATTATGCGGTTTCAGGCAGCAAAGACAGCAAACAACTGGAGAAGGCATATAAAATGGCCGGCACCAATTCTGATGATTTGGTTCTGACTGCGCGAATGTTCTCTCTGGTAGAACCCAATCGCTCTTTAGCCATCCTGAAACAAGCTTACAAGCTAAGCCCCAAAACCGAAACAGCTCAGTTGCTAAACGAAATGACGCTTCAATATGGCAGTCCGGAAGAAGTGAAACAGCTTTTTGCCACTTACAGTTATCCCGATGATAAGCTCTTGATGCTAAATCTGATCCAGATGGCCAATAAGATGACCAAGCTTGGTCTGATCCTGGATTTATCCACACAGATTATCAATACTGCGGATTCTGCCTTGATGGGAGAACTGGCTTTTGCAGCCTATCTGAAGGATGATCAAGCTGTCCTGCAGGGCATCTGGAAAAGTCTGCAAGCGCAAAGTCCCAATCGGGAAAAGGATGCCAAGCTTGCAGTAATTTTGCTTGCCAATGCCATTAGTTCCGCGTCCTTTGCAAGTGCGCAAGCTTTTACGCCCTATTTTATAGGTGCTGCTGATCTGGACGATGTAATTCTGTATCACACTCTGCGGCAGTCGCTTAGTTTGCAATCGGGAATAATCCAGGCAAGTCCCGATTTCAGTGCCCAGTTGGCAGAGGCGGCAAAAACCAAGCTGGAAGAAAGCCCAATTTCCCAATATCTGCAAAAAGCAGCCCTGGCAACCTCTGGTGATGATCCAGATTTGAAGACAGCCAGAGTAAATCTCTGCGAGTCCTTTGTTTTGCAGGGTTTGGGCTATGAAGAAGATTGGGCTGCTGTTATCAACGCCTACCATTTGCAGGGAAAAACAGCAGAAAAACTTCCCCTATTGCGTCAAGCCATTGGCAAATATCCGGATAATCCCCTGTTCCTAAACGATTTGGGTTATTCTCTCTTAGACCATTCCGATTTTCTGGAAGAAGCAGGGCAGCTTATTAACCGGGCTGTGGTGCTGGAGCCGGAAAATGCCTATTATCAAGACAGCCTGGCCTGGTTTTACTATTTGACCAAAGATTTTGAAGCAGCTCTAAAACACATCGCCATTCCCTTAGCCATGGAAAATATGCCCGGGGAAATTGCCTATCACATAGGTATGATCTTCATTGCCAGTGATAACCATACTGCCGCGATAGATTATCTAAAAACCGCAGCCACAGACATCCAAAATCCCGATTCTCAGCAAAAAGCAGTCCAAGCTCTCATCAGCATTGGCATCAATCCCTAAAAACTGTTTTGATGTCCAACGAGAGTGACTCCTTGCTTCATGTCTGCAACTGATGGTAGTTTTGATGTTAAACGAGAGTGACTACTTGATTCATGTCTGCAACTATAGTCTATTAGCTTACCTATATTTATATGGTAACATAACGCTCGTTTAGCATTAAAACCGGAAGTGCAAATCTGAGTTTACTTACACTACTCCGTTTAACCCAAAAAGAGCGGATTTGTTACCATATAATGAGCAAGAAAACTTTGAAAGAGCGTTGCATTAGCACAACAGGTTTCATCGCTCTTTTTAGGTCAAACAATTCTCCTGCTTGAAATAAGCTATCAAAACGGAATCAATACGGACTTCATCCTTAATGATTCCGTATTGATTCACTATTTTGATTAAGCAGAAAATTCAGATGAGCGGCAAAGTTATTCCAGATCATTCATCCATCCAAGCTCCGGCAGGTTATCATCACCAAAAATGACAGCAAGCTAAGCCTGGCCAAGATTGAAGACATTGTAAAGTTCCGGGTTGGTGCCCAAAACGGCACCACCGGCCAGATTTACCTTAGCGAAAACCTTATAGATAAAAAACTGATGCCCGAGGATAACCTAAAAAGATACCCCACCAACCTCGAAGCCATCACAGATTTGCAAAATGGTAATCTGGACTGCATGATTATTGACGCTTGGGCTGCCCAGGGCTATGCCAGCCTACGTCCCATCAAAACAATTCTTACCATCGAAACCAACGAAAATTATGGCATTGCCATGCCCAAGGGTTGCAAAATGAATGCCCAGATCAGCAAAGCTTTGCAGGATATTATCAACAGCGGGGAAATGATCTCCATCGTGCAAAACCACATAAAGTAGCCAACACGCCGGTCATTCCGGATTCTATGTTTAGGTAGCCACCTATCTGCCCTTCATCCAAATCGTCCCTATTGGCAATCCCGTAGCTTGCCTTGCAGTTACAAAAGTGAGCACAAGGTTACTGCAGGGTAACCGGAAGGATAGTGTTGTGTCAAACTTGGTATGTCGCAAATAGTATTGATAGGGGTAGGGGAGTTATCCATTACTGGCTCCCCTCCCTCCGAACCGTACGTGCGGTTTTCCCGCATACGGCTCTCCAGAAAACAGGTTACTCATTTAAGAGAC
>DIXL01000109.1 GCA_002428685.1 Cloacimonetes bacterium UBA6081
CGCAGCATCCTCAAGAAACATGAGAAACGCAAAGGTATAGCTACGGCAGGCATGGATAACCTCAGATACCCCAATGCCATCTTTGATAATTGCGGGTTTTTCTCTTTCGTCAAAGCCCGTGAAGAATTATGCCGGTCTCTTAAATGAGTAACCTGTTTTCTGGAGAGCCGTATGCGGGAAAACCGCACGTACGGTTCGGAGGGAGGGGAGCCAGTAATGGATAACTCCCCTACCCCTATCTTGTGTAACTCGACACTAACATTTGGAGTGCCAAGGAAGGTTATATGAGAAAACTATTTAGTCTCGGATGCATTTTGTTGTGGTTTGCCATTGTCTTTGGGCAAGCTGCAGGTTAGCGATCGCATCACTATAGATATTCTCTGCCAAAATCCCCCAGCAGTCCACAGTAGAAAATTAAATCCTTATTTTACCGATATATACAAAGATCGCTTTCTCAATTTTAACTATCGTTATCAGGATATGGCGGAATATGGCAGTATGGCGGTTATTTGTCCCCCGGAATTTATGGAGCTTAACCAGCCCTGGGTGCAGTGGAAAAACCAGAAGAGTATATAGTTACCACTATTTATAGCACAACCCAGACTGGTGATACTTATGGAAGCACCAAAGCTTTTATCCAAAACCTTTACGCCACAGAACAATTAACCAATGTCTCTTCTGTTCCTGCGCTTAGCCTGCCTGCTCGCAGGTAATGGAGAGCTTTGAAACTGGTGATATGAGTGCTTTTCCCTGGGTAAGCAATGGGGGGGATTGGATTTCGTCAAACCCTGGATTGGACGGATATTACAGCCTTCAATCACCAGTAAATCCAGCAAATTCCGTATCTGTTTCTATTGAGTTTACTGCCCCGCAGGCGGGTGAATTGTCCTTTGCATATTATATGACAGAAAACAACTGGCAGCTTTTCCATAACGGTGTTTTGGTTCCTCAAAATATGCTTGTCTTTCAGGGCTGGCGTGGGGCTGTGGTTACCATTCCGGAGGGAGCAAATACTATAAGTTGGGTGGGAAATAACATCAGTAGTCCTTTTCAGCTTGATAGCATAATCTTTCCGGCCAAAACGCTTTTTGCCCAAGCCAGGATCTGGTCATTCTTTCCAAGAAAAGGATATTTTCAGAGTTTGATTTGGTTTTCTCGCATAATTCCTTACCTTATCATTATATTATCGCCATGGCAGATTACAAAAGAACCAATGGCATAATGGTAAGAACAGCCACAAGATAGGGAATAATAGCAAGAAAACTATTAACAAATTATGACAACATCACCCCCCCTAAAGAGTTTACTATTGCTGGCAGTGCTGATCACAGTTAACTGTCTAAGTTTTGCAGATTATTCTGATTCCGCTTCCGGAACAAGGGTGCGCAGTAACGATGCCTTCTACGATTCGCTTCAAACCCAAAGCGACCGTAACTGGTTTTTACGGACTCTTTATTCAGTGGTCTTTAGTCCAGATACTTTAGACATAACCATTCAGGTAAAAGCTCACAATTTTGAGCCTTGGCGGGGCAAGACTATCCGTTCTATCCTGATAACTGATCTGGAAGTGTTTCCTTTGGATAGCTACAGTAATTCCTGGAAGGGCTATTCTCTTATCGCAAAAGCAGGGAATGGGCTCCACCTCAACACCCGTAGATGGGTGATCAGGGACAATCTGTTTTTCCGAGAAGGGGATAAGTTGATTCCTGAAACCCTGCAGCGTAATCTGGTGTATTTGCATAGCCTGAACTATTTAAGCAAGGTTCAGATTTTAGTAGTTACAGCAAAGGGTCAGCCAGATTCTGCGGATGTTCATGTTGTATATCAAGACAAGTTTTCCCTTAAACTGGGGGGAGGAATTAGCTCCCAAACACAATTTAGGGTGAACATTGCAGATCAAAACTTTTTGGGCTTGGGTCAAAAGCTTAGCACAGAGTGGGATATAGACACTCAGCGGCAAGGAGCTATTGGTTGGAAATTAAACTCCAGCATTCCAAATTTGGGCAGAACTTTCATTACTTCCGAATTGGACTGGGAAGAAGTCCCTGGTCGATCCTGGAAAAGTGCTGTGCTAATGCATCCTTTTTTATATCCGGTAAAAGCCTATGCGGGGGGAGTGGACATTAGTAAATTGTGGGTATCAGCTCCAGTAGATAGCATCGAAGTGGACAAGGTGGAGCTTGGAGGCTGGGGCGGATTCAGTATTCCCGGGTTTTCTGGGCCTGCCAATCAATATGCCTACACAGCTCTTTCAGTGGCTCAAACTTGGTTTCGGAGACGTCCTCAGGTGGGAATCTCGGAAGGTAAATTCTGGCACGAATCGCTTTTAGTTATGGGTGCTTTAGCTCTCACAGAAGCAGATTTCCGCTATTTACCAGACGTGTTTATGCTGTTGGAGAACGATGAGGTTCCGGTTGGTTTTCTGGCAGAGTTTCTATTTGGCAATGAATTTGGGGAATTTAGAGATCGGCAGTTTTTAGGGATCAGATGTGAATGGAGCAATGTCTTTTCCGGAGGGGGTTTTCTTTATCTGAAAGGAGGACTGGAGTCTTTTGCTTACAAAAACAAGCTGGAACAAGGAGTTGTAGTAGCTGAACCCTTTTACATAAGCCCCATAATGAAACTTGGAAAGATTAACTCCCGGTCCTATTGTAGGGGGAAAGTTATCCACGGCATCAATCGCTTCCCGCAAGAGACAGTGAAGCTTTCCACCAATCCCTACTATCGCGGAAACCGTGATTTGAGCGGTTCTGGTCTTTACTCTATCGTGTTTGAACAAGAATTAATTGCTCCCTGGGATTTGCTTGGTTTCCATTTTTCCGTATTTGGCTTTGTTGATGGTGCCTTTGTGCAAAATCCCACAGAAGAGATGAATGAAGACAATGTTCTGTGGACAGAGGGGCTGGGAATACGGATTCGTAACCAACGTTTGGTTTGGAATTCCATAGAGCTACATGTGGCCTGGAATCAGGGTGTGGGGCATTTTGACACAATGAAGTTTGTCCTCAGTGCCAAAGTCCCGTTGCAAATGTTGGATTTTAAAGGAACCAGACCCCAGCCATACAAGTTTGAGTAATGCTAGAAAACAGTCAATTGACAGTGGTTGAAATTGAGTATTGGATGACAACTAATAAACATAGCATAAGAGCATCTATCAGTTATATTTAATCTAGCGGAAGCGAAAAGAGATACCCATCATGAAAAACATTATTATGATCATCATCGGGTGCTAACTGATCGGATTTGCCTTCGGTCAGACGGACTTAACCATAGATCAAAAGAAAGCTATGGATAAAGCCACCCTCAAGATTTACAAAAAAGAGCAAAATCAATTGGAGAAATGGCGCACCCAATCAGCCAAAGGGGATCAGGCTGCTTTGTATAACATGGGGGTTTATTACATGTATGGTTATGGGGTTCCTCAGGACGAAACTGAAGGATTGCGTCTGATCCGTCAGGCAGCGGAAAATGGCTATCCCGAAGCACAAAATTGTATGGGCGATTTTTATGGAAACACACCTGGAGAAGCAAATTATCCCCAGGCTTTGGAATGGTGGAATAAAGCTGCTGCTCAAAATGAACCATATTCACAGTTCAAAATCGGGCAATGTTATGAATATGGTTGGAATGTGCCGCAAAGTGATACCACTGCGGTTTACTGGTATCGTTTGTCAGCCGAACAAGGTGTGTCAGATGCTCAGTTTGCTCTAAGTAATTGCTATCTGGAGGGCAAGGGAGTTCCAGTTGATAATCAGGAAGCTTTGTTTTGGATTTTACTTAGTTTTCCAAATGGCTGGAATGAAGGCTATCCTACTATCGAAAATGTGGCTTCAAAACTTACCATTAACAAGAGGAAAGTTGTGGAAGCCAACGCCAGAAAATGGTTAAAAAGCCATAAAAAAAGAACCTAAATATTATAGGTAATGCTAATGAAGTCCAATTGACCACAACTCATAAATATGAATCATCAGGGCCAATTGAACTTCAAAGCGTTGTCAGGGTTAAACAGAAATAACTTCAGCTACCTCTGGTATCTCTTCTTTTACGATGCGTTCAATGCCGGCTTTCAGGGTAAGGGTTGCCATAGGACAACCGTTGCAGGCTCCTTTTAAACGGACTTCCACTACATTGTCTTCACGGATATTGATCAGCTCCACATCGCCGCCATCAGCTTGGATGGCAGGGCGGACTTTGTCCAAAACGGCTTCGAGTTTTTCTCTGTCTATCACGTTTTACTCTTCCTTTTACCTGTATTTATTCTACTGCTGTTTTTTGGTGTATGTCGCGGGTGGTGAGGTAGTAGAAAGCTGGAATAATGATCAGGGTCAGGAATGTGGAAACCACCAGTCCGCCAATGGATACCACACCCATTGCCTGCGTAAATTCCTTTCCGGAACCACCAAAACCAACTGCCATGGGCAACATACCCATAATGATGGCCAAGGTGGACATGATGATGGGTTTAAGTTTCATTTCTCCAGCTTCCAAGAGCGCATCATGGGTACTATGCCCCTCACGCCGCTTCGTATTTACATAGTCTAATATCAATATAGCGTTATTTACCACAATGCCAACCAGCATTATGATACTCATCATGGAAACGATGTTCAGTGCTTTACCGGTGAATAGCAAGGCCAGGATGATGCCAATGAGTGCCAGAGGAACTGTGGAAAGTATAAGTAACGGCTGGGCAAAGCTTTCCAGAATAGCTGCCAGTAACATATAGGTAAGCAGCACAGCTAAAAAGAAGGTTCGCACCATATCCGTAACCGTTTCGCCCAGCATTTCCGCATCACCCGACCAAATTACACGGTATCCTGCGGGCAGATTCAGCTTCTCCACCTGTTTGTTTATTTCGCTGGTGATATTACCCATTTTTGTTCCCGGCGCAATATCTGCGGAGAACTGAATGGTTTTGTATCTATCACGGTGCATTATCTTGTTTATGCCCGGAGCGAACTTCACATCTGCCAATTGGGAAAGCAAATAGGTTTGGCCATTTATAGTTACGCTGGTGCCCATAATCTTATCGGGAGAATCCACTGCCTCATCATCCAGAGAGATTTTTATATCGTATTGGTTGCCCGCTTCCCGGTATTGAGTGGTAACCATACCTTCCACCGAAGCACGCAAAGCCAGAGCCAAATCGTAAACAGTAGCTCCAATTGCAGCCATGCGATCACGCTTGGGATACAGGGTTAACTCCGAGGATCCCGTTCGGGTGGATGTATCCAAATTCACCAAACCAGGGGTGTCTTTTATTGCAGCGGTTAACTCTGCTTTCAGTTGCTCCAAGCGGTCATTATCCTGTCCCTGCAAAAGGAACTCCACAGGTGATCTGCCTCCACCCATGCTGGAAGATCCGCTCACTTTGATGCGGACATTGGGAATGTCGGCAAGATCCTTGGTGAGCAGGCTGGCAAATTTCGTTGCGCTAATTTTGCGGTCTTTTCTATCCACCAGTTTCAGGTCTGCCGAAGCCAGGTTTGTCCCTGTATCGATAAATCCCTGTGAGCCGAGGTTGGTAACTATATGCACTACTTCTTTGTGTTTGACACAGCGCTTGTGGATTTCATTAATCACTTTAGTTGTTTGTTCCAAAGTATAGCCCTGCGCCAGTTCCACGCTAACGGTTACCTGTCCCTGATCCATGGCTGGCATCAATTCCATTCCCACCATGGGGAACAGGGCAAAGCTGCCGATGAGAGCAAGTAAGGTTATCAGCAATATACCAAGGCTGCTTTTGCGGGATTTTAGCACGTAAGACAGGAACTTCTTGTAGGCCAGGGCAAACTTGTTGAATATGGCATCAAACCTGAGGCCAAATTTGCTGTCATGCTTGCCTTCGGGAATTATTCTGGAAGCCAGCATGGGCGTAACCGTAAAGGCTGTAATCAACGAAAAGATGGTGGCAAAAGTAACGGTTAAAGCAAACTCTTTAAAGAACTGTCCAATCATGGAGCTCATGGAAGCTATGGGCAAAAACACAACTAAGTTTGTAAGCGTGGATGCCAAAACGGCTACTGTGATCTCGTTTGTGCCGATTTCTGCGGCATCACGCCGGTTGTTGCCCATGTCCTTGTGGCGGAAGATGTTTTCTATCACCACCACAGAGTTAGTTACCAGAATTCCCACGGAAGTGGATAACCCCATCAAAGTAAGCATGTTTAGAGTAAAACCAGCCATCTTCATAAACATAAAGGAAGATATGATAGATATGGGCATGGAAAGTGCTACAATAAGGGTAGAGCGCAAATCATGCAAAAATAGGAACAACACCAGGCCGGTTAATAAAATACCCATGTAAATGTTGCTCATGGTGTCGTTTACGGTGCTGCGGATGTAGTTGCTATCATCACGGATTATTTCCAGCTTCACGCCTTCGGGTAAATCTTTTTGAATGATGGGCAAGCGCTTTGTTACGTCTTTGGCAATGTTCACAACGTTGCCATCAGAGCTTTTGGTGATAGACATCCTGATGATGTTGTCTTCCTGCACGTTTCTGGGGACGTTGAAATAAATAGCTTTACTGCGCACTTCTTCGCTGCTATCAGTAACTGTGGCAAGCTGCCCAAGTTTTTTTACCCCAAACTGAGTGGGAATATCGGCATTCTGAATCTCTTGCAGGCTTTGGTATTCACCTTTTAAGCGGACGGAGTATTCTTGTGTGCCGCGGGAAAATATCCCAGCCGGCATATCCATGTTTTGAGCTGCCAGAATTCCACTAAGCTGGGTTAGCGAAAGCTTGTTCTCAAATACCACCTTGTCGGACAGACGGACGTCAATCTGGCGTTTTGCTCCACCTGTAAGGCTTACTTGTGCCACGCCTGCAATTTGTGAAAACTGGTCTTTTACCTTAGTATCGGCCAGTTCATACAGTTCCTTGCCATTCAGCTTGCCGGTAAGCACCACATCCATAAAGGGGAAAGCTGTGAAATCAAACTTCTGTACCACAGGCGCTTCCGTATTGGCAGGGAAATCACGCATGATGGCATCGATTTTATCCTTCACTTCCTGATTGGCTACGTCCACATTCTTGCCCAGTTCGAAAGCGATTACTACAATGGAAGCACTTTCCATGGAATAGGACTGCACATAATCTATTTGGCTAACCGTGGCAATGGCTTCCTCAATGCGGTTGCTGATCTGGGTTTCTATTTCTCGGGGTCCTGCTCCAGGATAGATTGTCTGAACGGAAACAAAGGGCAGTTTAATGTCCGGCGTCAGGTTTAGCGGCATATCTATGTATCCCAATATACCAAACACCACAAACACCAGAATACCCATTGTTACCATCACAGGACGTTTGATGGAGAGGGTGGTTAAAAACATCTTGGCTGCTCCTTATTCAATCACACGCACTTTGGCGTTTTCGGTTAACAAATTCAGACCTTCTGAAATCAGTTTGTCACCTACTTTGAGACCTGAGGTTACCTCAAAGCTCAAAGAGTTGTCCAATCCTGTCTCAATCTGGGTTTTTACCGCTTTATCGCCAACATTAAGCCATACATAGGTATTGCCATTCTCGGTTAGCATCTGTTGCCGTTCCACTACGATAACGTTGGCTTTGTTTAGCACTTCGATGGCTATATCGGCGGTTACGCCATAGCTGATTTTGGGGTTGGAACCGGGGAAGACAATTTCCACACGAAAAGCTTTGCTTTCCATATCCATGGCCATCGAGATGCTGGAAATTCTGCCTGTGATGGTGGTATCCAGCCATTTGGCAGTCGCTTTGGCACCTTTTTTTATCTTCTGGATATCGGCGTCCGGAACCATAATTGTAGCTTTATAGCCACCGGTGGAGGCTACGGTAAACAGGTCTTTGCCCGGAAACACTTTTTCGCTGGGATTTACCAGCATGGCAGTTATGATGCCGCTGAGGGGAGCACGCACATTTATCATCTGTTCACTGGCATCCAAATTGGCCTTACTAACCTTATATTGTGTTTCCACATTATCCAAATCCTGTTGACTAATGGCTCCCTGGGCATGCAGCCTTTGCATGCGCTCGTAAACGGTTTTAATGCTGTTAAAAGCAGTGGTGGCTTGTTCCCATTGTGCTGCTGGAGTATTAACAGGGAAGCTGATGATAATTTCATTTTTGGTTACTCTGTCGCCTACTTTGGCGTTTATCTTGCCTACAATTTCAGACACCATGGCCTGGGCAGTGGATTCTTCCAAACCGTTAAGGTTGGCGTTGTAGTGCAGTTCACTGCGAAAGGTGGTGGGTTGCACCTCAATCTGCCGAACGGGGATACCCTCTTCGGTGTAGATTTGTTCCATATCTTTGTTTGTATCCTGTTTTTTCCCACAAGCAGTAAGCAATATCAGGGATATTAGGACTATGATGTAGCGTTTCATTATTGTGTTCTCCATTTATAGATTGATGCCAACGGACTTTTTAAAGTTACTGTCTGCCATGATGATCTCATAGATCGCTTGAAAGTATTGTAGCTGAATAGCTTGCCGCATTATCTGTGCGTCAAAAACCTCCAATTGAATACCAACCTTATTGTCATATCGAACTTGTGCCAGTTCCAGGCTGCGGTCTGCCAAGCGGATGTTTTCGGCTTGCACGGCATAATTTTCCCAGGCATGGCTGAGGTTTTGATGATCCTGTTTTATTTGCAGAGCAATCAGCTCCTGGGTATCACGTTGCTGCAGTTTGGCTTGCTGATGGTCATAAAGAGCATAGCGGCGTTTGGCAGTATTGGAAAACCCCGTAAATAAAGGTATCTGAAATCCGATGCTAAGCCCGTATTTACTGCCAAAGTCATCACGCTGAATGGCATATTCATCGGCTGCTGTAAACAAGCTGTAATCTGCGCTCAAAGCTACATTGGGCAGATAGTTGCCCTTTTCGGCGTTGTATCTAATCTGCATAATCTGGGTGTTGATATCCACCAGTTCCAGTTCGGTGCGGTTGCTAAGCCCCATATTGGTAGCGGCTTCCAGGGAAATAACGTTTTCAGGCGGCAGCAGGAAATCACCTTCGGGCATTACAGACACATCCTCGGTGCCAATTTGCTTGCGGAATGCCGCCAAAGCGAGGCTGAACATGTTCTCTGCCTGTAAAACCTGCGGTTGTAGCTTGGCCACTTCCAATCGGGCACGCAGCACATCAAACTCCGAAACCTGGCCTTCGCTTTGAAAGAGTTCCACCCTTTGCAGATGGCGGTTGGCTATCTCCAGGCCGTCCTTTTGCACGTCCCACAGTTTCTTGGCCAGCATACATTGGTAGTAAAGCTGCGTGGTGGAGAGCACCACTTCTTGTTCCTGCATTTTATAACGCAGTTTCTGAATACTCCGGAATCTATCTACTGCTTTGATTCCGTTTATCAGTTTGCCACCTAAAAACAACACCTGATCCATCTTTAGCTGCAGGGCAAAAGAACCTTGCGGAGCCGGAGAACTGGGAATCATAGAATTAACTACGCTTTCTATCACACCGGTCAGATATTCGTCATTATCTGTGGCTGTATCATCCAAACCATCGGAAAAGCTAACCTTCTCAGGGATAGAAGAATCAGGGTAGTAAGTTTTACTAAGGCCGTAAGCACCCTGCAAACTAAGCTGCGGCAGCAATGAGCCCCGCACATCGTTATAGGTTTGTTCGGCTTTTTTTACGTCTTCCATGGCCATCAGCAGACTTTTATTATTCATTTTGGCCATGGCGATGCTTTCATCCAAACTGATGGCGTGTAAACCCCAGCTCATCAGTAGTGCGAATGAAAGAGTCAAAAGGGATATTTTCATTGTTTTAACCTCGTTTAAGAATTCCATGTAAAAACACCTTGATAATCATTTCGTGATCTCTTTCGATGCGCTCTAAAAACTTCTCAATGTCAACAACCATAAAGTTCGAATCTCCCAACAAAAACCAATCCAGCACTACTTCGCAGAAGTTGTCCGAAGCAAGGTCTTCGTTTAGCAAACCCTGATTTCTCCCTAAATCTAAGATTTCTTTTAGCAAACTCAGCATTCTATACCGATAGTTTTGTCTGTATTCACACAAGCGCTTCAAATACTGAAAAGGCATGCTACGCAAGCTTTCTAACATGATTGGCATGTTTTCGTAAGCCGTTTTGATGGGCACTTGCACAAAAGCATGCAACTTGGCTTCGAAACTATCCAGAGCGGCAATATGCCGATACAGAATGTTAAAAAACTCATTGTTTTTTTGTTCCACTGCTGCCATAAACAGCTCTTCCTTGTTGGGGAAGTAGTTGTAAACAGTGCCTTTGGCAATTTGCGTTGCAGCGGCTATCTCATCCAAAGATGTCTTGCTAAAACCGTATTTGCTAAACAGCTTTGTGGCCGTGTCTAAGATCAGTTGTCTTTTTTCCTGAGCATTACTCATCCAATTTCCTTTTTTCTAAGCATATATTCCTCATATCGTTACACACTGTGTAATGAATAACTGACCCATATTGGTCAAATAGTCAAAACGGTCAAGACAAATTTTGTGAGTTAGTCTTCAGTTGTTTTAAGAGAATGTTCTTTTTCCCCAACCAAGCTAAGCTGCCTTCCTTATAGTAGTGGAGAGTAAGTTGGCTTGAATGCATTCTATGAAATACAGACGAGGCTACCGTCCAAGGCAGCCTCGTTTGGCAAGACCAATCGTAAATAGATACTTTTGCATAGGGAAGATTTATTGCGTCGCCTGATTTTTTCCGGAATTCATTTATACTATCCTCGCTCCAATTACGGAATCAATACGCAATCAATACGGACTTCATCCATAATCATTCCATATTGATTCCGTAATTAGATTAGCAGCATTTATTCACGAGAACAGGGATTCCCTAAAAAAAGATTGTTGTCCATAGAGAAATTTGTTTGTATTTTCCTCGCCATAGCATATCTTACTTTTAGCGTTTTTAGCAACCTTTATCAGCGACCTGTCCTGCAAATGTAAACGTGGATTATTTTCCAACTACCAAAAGGGGCTTGTGCTTTACCACTGGCTGCATCCACGGTTTTGTGGAAAATAAACAACAGAGATGTAGCACAATTTGCCTTGACAGAAATGGTAAGTCCTTATTTATATGGATGTCGTCTGCTTATAAGTAAAAACGTGAATTTTGGTTATAGCGTTGTAAGTTCAACATAAATAATAAGATATAGATACAGTTTAGAGGGGAATGCGAATGTTTTCGATGATCCGAAAGCGAAACGGACATATAGTTAGTTTTGATAAACACAAGATAGCCAAGGCTATAGCTCGCTCTGGCCAGGCAACCGGAGAATTTAGCGATGAAATTGCCGACGTATTAACCCTGAGAGTGTTAAATCTGGCTCAGCAGGTGATCCAAACCGAAATTCCGGAAGTGGAAACAATTCAGGACATTGTGGAAGAAGTATTACTCGCTTCTCCTTACAAGAAAACGGCAAAGGCTTACATTATTTACCGCGATCAGCATTCCCGCATTCGTGAGTTGGTTTCCACAGCCGGAGTGAAACTGATTGATCAATACTTGGAAAAGCTGGATTGGCAGGTAAATGAGAACTCCAATATGGCATATTCGCTGCAGGGGCTAAATAATTACATCGCTTCAGAGGTAAGTAAAACCTACTGGCTGAGTAAAATTTATCCTCCTGAAATCAGAGAAGCCCACATGGGTGGAGATATGCATATTCACGATTTGGGTCAGCTCTCGGTTTATTGTGTGGGCTGGGATTTGATGGATGTGCTGCTAACCGGGTTTTGCGGAGCGGAAGGCAAAGTGGAAAGCTCTCCTGCCAAGCATTTCAGGAGTGCCTTGGGGCAGATCGTAAACTTCTTTTATACTTTGCAAGGGGAAGCAGCGGGAGCGCAGGCTTTTTCCAGTTTTGACACACTTCTGGCTCCCTTTATTTATTATGACAAACTGCGCTATGAGGATGTGAAACAGGCACTTCAGGAGTTTGTTTTCAATATCAACGTTCCCACCCGGGTCGGCTTTCAAACCCCCTTCACAAACATAACCATGGATTTGTATCCTCATCAGTTGTATAAAGACCAGGCTGCCGTTGTGGGGGGAAAGCCCATGACCAAAAACTATGGTGATTTCCAGGCTGAAATGGACATTTTGAATAAGGCATTTCTGGAAGTTATGATAGAAGGCGATGCCAAGGGCCGTGTATTTACTTTCCCTATCCCTACTTATAACATCACCAAAAACTTCGATTGGGACAATCCTGCCATCCTTTATTTATGGGAAGCCACGGCAAAATATGGAATTCCTTACTTCTCAAACTTTGTAAACAGCGATATGGACCCCAATGATGCACGCAGTATGTGTTGCCGTTTACGCCTTGACACCCGAAAACTGGTAGCCAGAGGAGGAGGTTTGTTTGGCGCAAATCCCTTAACCGGCTCCATAGGTGTGGTAACTTTGAATCTGCCACGGATTGGCTTTTTAGCCGAAAACGAAGCTGAGTTCTTTACCCTGCTGGAAGAAAGGCTGCTTTTGGCAAAAAACAGTTTGGAGATTAAACGCAAAGTGCTGGAAACCTATACAAAAAGTGGATTGTATCCATACACAAAGTTCTATTTGAAAAGCATTTACGAACGCTTTAACCAATATTGGAAAAACCACTTTTCCACCATCGGGATCATCGGTATGAATGAAGCGATTGAAAACCTGATGAATAAAAACTTGGGGACAACCGAAGGAAAGGATTTTGCTATCAGGGTTATGGACTATCTGAGAGCGCGGCTGATTGATATTCAGGAAGAAACCTTGAATAATTATAATCTGGAAGCCACACCCGCCGAAGGAACCAGCTATAGGCTGGCGATTTTGGATAAAAAGCAGCTTCCAGGCATAAAATGTGCCAGTTGTAGAGGCGATACTCCTTTTTATACCAATAGTACGCAACTGCCGGTGAATTTTTCGGACGATATCTTTGAAGTGCTGGATTTGCAGGATGAATTGCAAACCAAATATACCGGAGGAACCGTGCTTCACATCTTTGGAGGAGAAAGGGTTGAACACGGACACAGCATAAAAGCTCTGGTAAAAAGTATTTGCGAAAGCTACCGCCTGCCCTATTTTACCTTTTCACCAACATTTAGTATCTGTTCACAACATGGTTATCTGGATGGAGAGCAACCGTTTTGCCCCATCTGTAACAAAGAAACAGAGGTATTTTCACGTATAGTGGGTTATTTAAGACCAGTTTCTCAATGGAATGAAGGCAAAAAAGCGGAATTTAGACTGCGCACCACCTTCAATCCTTTAAAACAGCATGATAAAACACCTTTGGCAAGCTCAGACAAGGTTTTGTCCAAAGCATGAACATAGGTGGATTCCAAAGATTTTCTCTTCTGGACTATCCAGGACAACTATCGGCCATAGTTTTTACCCAAGGCTGTAATTTTCGCTGCCCCTATTGCCACAATCCCGTTCTGGTAGAACCAACCTTATATGAACCGCGATTAAATACGGAATGGGTGTTGCGCTTTCTTTACCGCAGACGTAAAAAACTCGGAGCAGTGGTTGTTTCCGGGGGTGAGCCAACCTTACAAGATGATATTGTGCCTTTTTTAAAGCTACTAAAAGCCATGCGTTTTAAAGTGAAACTGGATACCAACGGCTCGATTCCGGAAGTGTTGGAAACCATTGCCAATGCCGATTTGGTAGATTATTTTGCGATGGATATCAAAGCTCCCTTGCCTTTATACAAACTGGTTTCGCGTGCCGATACCAATACAGAAAGCATCACCCAAAGCATGGAGATTATTCGCAGAGCAGGAGTGAATTATGAGTTTCGCACCACATTCTTTGATGCCCTGCTTAGTGTAAATGACATTATTGAGATGCAAACACTGCTGAAACCCGGAGATAAGTTTATTGTGCAAGAATGCCGCTATGGGCAAAACTTGGAAAAGCTGGAGAAACCAGAAGGAAAAATGCCCTTGGAAGCAAGCCCGATCTGCCAGACTTTAATCGGTTGGGGTAAACAGCACAGCGTATCTGTAAGCGTTCGCAGCCTATGAAACAAGTTGACATACAGCATCTTCTTCCCTTGGTGGAGAAGCCCTCCCGCTATATTGACCACGAAATAAATGCTTGCCGTAAAGATTTTGCAGGCAACAAAATACGCATGGCTTTTGCCTTTCCGGATGCTTATGAAATTGGGATTTCTCATTTGGGTTTAAAAATCCTCTATAGCATCGTAAATTCCCTTCCGGACCTAATGGCAGACAGGGTCTATTTACCCTGGACTGATTTGGCCGATATGATGCGTGCAGAAAAGCTGAAGCTGTTTGGTTGGGAAAGCAGGATGCCGGTTGACCAGTTTGATTTGTTGGGGATTACCCTGCAAAGCGAGCTGACGTTTAGCAATGTGTTGGAGACAATAGATTTATCTGGGCTGGCTATCCGCAGTGAACTGAGAGCTGAAACCGATCCCATCGTTATGGCTGGTGGCCCATGCGCCACGAATCCTTTGCCTCTTGCCCCTTTTGTCGATGTTTTTTATCTGGGCGAAGCAGAAGAAGGGATAATTGAAATTGCTGAAATCCTGAAAGAACATAGCAGCAAGCAAGAACGGCTGAGGAAATTTGCAGACATGGATTCATGCTATGTTCCTGCGATGCACCAAGATGGCAGGATTGTGCACAGTAGTAAATTTAACGGTTTTCACAATTCGCAGTTACAGCATAAACCTCAATTACTATCATGGCAACTGGCAACTCATAACAGGTATGTGGCCGAGATTATGCGTGGCTGTTCTCGGGGATGCCGGTTTTGCCATGCAGGATATTTTTACCGTCCTGTAAGAGAACGAGCTCCGGAAGCCATTTTGCAGGATTTGCTGACTGAGGTTAAAGCCTCGGGATGGGATGAAGCTGGTTTGGTATCCCTTTCCAGTAGCGATTATAGCTGCATTCAAGAACTACTGCTTAGTTTGCTTTTTGCAGTTGACACCCAAAAAACACATATCTCGCTACCTTCCTTGCGGGCGGACAGCCTTTCCGATCCTTTGGTAAAGGCTATGCAATCGCTTGGACGTGAGGGACTTACAATTGCTCCTGAGGCTGGCAGTGAACGCCTGAGAAAAGTGATAAACAAAAACTTGAGCGAAACTGAGATCATGGCAGGAATTGAAACTGCCTTAAGGCTTGGCTGGCAGAAGATTAAGCTATATTTTATGCTTGGCTTGCCCACTGAAACAGAAGAAGATATTGATGCCATAATTGAGCTTATAGACAAAATAAACGCAATAGGGAAGAGGCGTTTGCAGATTAACGTAACTTTATCTCCTTTTGTGCCAAAGCCTTTTACTCCTTTTCAATGGTGTAAGATGTTGGAAGGGGAAATTTTGCTAAACCGTGCCTGGAGAGTTAAAAACTCCTGCGGTAAAGCCCGCAACATAAAGATTAAGTATCATACTACCTGCCTTCCCGCAATAGTGTAAC
>DIXL01000087.1 GCA_002428685.1 Cloacimonetes bacterium UBA6081
ATTCAACAAGGCTGTTGATAAATCCAGCGGTGGCAAGGACTCATGACGGCAGTAACGATGTTTCAATGAGTCCTTCCGGCCGTGTAATTAATAATAAATTCAAAATTATCTGTGACCGGAATGACTCCTTGAAACTTTGCCAAGTCAGGATGTTTCAATGAGTCCTTCCGGCCGTGTAATTAATAGTAAATTCAAAATTATCTGTGACCGGAATGACTCCTTGAAACTTTGCCGGAATGACTCCTTGAAAATTTCTATTGCATGGCATTAAAGTCTTCAATAGCCTTATCCAGTTCATCCAGATTGGTTTCAAAGGTCTCATACCAGTATTCCGGCTCCCATTGCAGGTTTATTTCTTCGTAAGTTTTGCCTTGCTGTTCCACCCATGTATAGTATTTCAGGTTATGAATGCGTTTCTTATCCTGATAGCTCAGTTCCAGGAAGTTATCGTAGCTTTGGCAGTTCAGGGCGGCTTCTCTATCCAGGGCAGCCTGTAGGCTGTTGTAGTCGCCTCTTTCAGTATTCAGCTCTTCCAGGCGGGAAAGATACATCTCAGCACTATCGGTAAATACGGTAATGATGATGTCATCTTCATTGTATTCAAAGTACTTAGCCTGTTTAATGCAGGCCAGCAGATTGGCGATGGAGGATATGCCAAGCAAGGACATTCGTTCCACTGTTATTGTCTCAATTCCTTCTTGTTTTAAATACTCCATACCCTCAGGTTCATTAAACAGCCTTAGCAGCCGCATGCAATCTTCATCGCGGACAGCAGCTACTATATCGGTATTGCGCACATTATGCACCCAGGGGACGTGTTTGTCTCCAATGCCTTCAATGCGGTGTCCGCCAAAGCCATTATTTAGCAGGGTTGGACATTCAAATGCTTCGCTGGCTGTAGTTTTCATTAAGGGGAAGAATTTCTTTAAATAATCGCCGGCAGCAATAGTTCCAGCACTACCTGTAGCACTAACATAACCGCTAAAACGGCTATGCGGTTTTTTCAGCAGGTCATATACTTCATGGATGGCATTACCGGTTACATGATAGTGCCAGAAGGGGTTGCCAAATTCGTCGAACTGGTTCAAAATGATATTGGCAGGATCCAAACGCAGTTCATCGCATTTGTCGTAAATCTCTTTTACATTGGATTCGCATCCGGGAGTGGCATACACTTCCGAGCCAATTTCACGCAGCCAATCGAAGCGTTCCTTGCTCATTTCTTCGGGTAAAATTGCCACTGCCGGACAGGCTAATAAGGCACAATCGAAAGCACCGCCCCGACAGTAATTACCTGTGGAAGGCCACACTGCCTTGTGGATTTCCGGATCGAAGGTGCCACTAACCAAACGCGGAGCCAGACAACCATAGGCAGCACCAACTTTATGCGCGCCGGTGGGGAAGTATTTACCTACCAGGCCGATAATTCTGGCTTTTACACCACTGAGTTCTGAGGGGATTTCCAGATAATTGGGCTGACCAAAGAGGCCTGTTGTGATATCGTTCTTCCAGTTAATGCGAAAGAGGTTGAGGGGGTTTATATCCCATAATCCGATGGGTTTGATTTTCTGTTTGATGCTGTCTGGAATGGTATCCGGAAACATCTGTTGACGGATGGTGGGTAGGATGATCCCGCGTTGTTTGCAGCGGGCAGCGTTCTTTTTGGCAACGCTGAGATCGATTTTACTAATCAGTTTTGGCATTGTATCTCCTTATTTTAAATCTGAGGGGGTTTGAGGGGGGGAGTGTTTTGTTTTGAAACGGGAGGTAGGTGTGTAGTTTTCTTTTTTAAACACAGAGAAAAGCAGGGAAAAGCAGAGGATTCTGATATCTGTGTTTTATGAGTTGAGGAGTTGGTTTCTTTAAGAGGTGATAACGTCATTTTATTTTCCCATAGTTCAATCTGAAGCGATGGATTCCATCTTTAAGCAGAGGCACATTAAAATTGATTAACAATCCAAGTTCAATGTTACTCAATTTCATATAGGTCATGATTTGAGTATCAAAGATGGGAGACATTTCTTTTACGGATTTAAGCTCCATAATGATGCTTCTATCCACAATCAAATCAGCTCTTAATTTCGTGCAGAATTCACCGCCTTTATACATGATCTTCAGGACGCTTTCTCTTTCGAACGGTATTTGTTTAAGTTCCAAATCATAACATAACAAATCCACATAGATGGATTCTAACAAACCTGGTCCTAAAGCTTTATGAACATCTATGCAAGAACCTATAACACTATGACTCAGTTCTCGCAATTTCACTTCATGTAGGTCTTCCACTAATTATCCTTCCTTCAACCTCTGCTTTTCTCTGCTTTTCTCTGTGTTTAAAAAAAGAAATCTCCGAAGTTTCCTCCCATCTTCAAAACAAAACACTCCCACAACCACAATCTCCGCTTTTATACAAAGCTCTTCAGTTTATCCGCAGCACTATGTATCTTGGAGTTAAAGATCATAGACGCAATCACAAAGGGTTTGTATCCCGCTTCCTGGTAAGTGTGCAATCTATAACGTTCAAACACGCTTTTTGCCACTTCTCCCCTTTCACAGCTAACCTCGCTTATATCAGCAGGCAGGCAGTGTTCGTAGAGGGCACTCCCGTTTTTGGTTAGCTTCATCATGTCTTCATCGCATTCCCAATCCATGTGGGTGGCGTTTTCTGCCAGGCAATGCAGTTCCAACTCTTTCAAGCCCTGTTTATCTCCGCTACGAAGTAGCTTTGTTCTTTCCTGCATCACAGCCATGGGTGCCCAGGATTTGGGATAGACCACATCAGCATTGCGGAAGGCATCTTCCATGCTTTGCGTCTGCTTGAATGAGCCTCCGCTTTTTGCAGCAAAATCTGCAGCGGTTACAAGGGTTTCGGGTAAAAGGTCATAACCCTTGGGATGCGCCAGCACCACTTCCATGCCAAAGCGGGTCATCAGGTTTATCACACCCTGGGGAACCGATAGCGGTTTGCCATAGGAGGGCGAATAAGCCCAGCTCATGGCTATCTTTTTGCCTTTCAACTGCTCCCAGCCGCCAAAATAATCCTTCAGTTTCAGCAGGTCGGACAAGCTTTGCGTGGGGTGATCCAGATCGCATTGCAGGTTCACCAAGGTGGGACGCTGTGCCAAAACCCCTTCATTGAAGCCATCTGTAACTGCTTCAGCAACTTCGGTCATATAGGTGTGTCCCTCTCCGGGATACATATCATCGCGGATGCCAATCACTTCGGTTAAAAACGAAATCATGTTTGCCGTCTCGCGCAAAGTTTCGCCATGCGCAATCTGGCTTTTCACTTCATCCAGTTCAGAAAGCCCCAAACCGAGGCCATTTACCGCAGAGGCAAAGCTGAAGCGCGTGCGGGTGCTGTTATCCCTGAAAATCGAGATGGCCAAACCATAATCGAAGATGCGCCAAGGCTTCTTTTCTTTATGCAGCAGTTGCAGGATTTCCGCCACCAGCATAACCGCTTTCAGGCTGTCCAAATCCTGCTGCCAGGTAAGCAGAAAGTCCTTACCATACAGCTTTGGCTGCAAGGCTTCCAGCTCTTTCACAAGAGCGCTTAGCTTAGTTAAGTTATTCATTATATACCTCTTAGTTATCATATTCGAAACTGATGTATTTATTTAGGAAACCAATTTTATGCGCTTGGGTCTGTTGTCTATCTTTTCCTGCTTACCTGCTCCAAAAACGGTATCAATACGGAACCAATACGGACTTCATCCTTATTGACTCCGTAATTATTCCTTAATGCAAACAGGGAATAAGTAAAAAAAAGTTTATGGCAGTTTGTTATGGCGTTGCCGGAAAATATGTCAGTTCCCAAGGACTTAGCATCTACAAAGAGTAAAAGAGTTAAAGAGGAAAAAGAGAGAAATCTATTTCATTCATACAATTACCTCTCTTTTAACTCTTTTAACTCTTTTACTTTTTTACTCTTTGTTAATAAAATTTATTGATAGAACTCTGATAACATGATCTACATGATCCACCTGATCAGGCCATTAATTCTTAATTCATAATCTCTTTTACTCTTTTACTCTTTTACTCTTTTACTCTTTTACCCTTTTACTCTTTTACTCTTTTACTCTTTTACTCTTTTACTCTTTTACTCTTTTACTCTTTGTAAAAAATTACCTCTGCTTTTCTCTGTGTTTTAAA
>DIXL01000086.1:0-1960 GCA_002428685.1 Cloacimonetes bacterium UBA6081
CGAATATTCACATTGAGAATATCACAGGCAATCCAACCGTTACAGCCAGGGTATTATGGAATCCTCCTGCCCTGGGACAAGATACTTCTGGTCTTTCTGTGATTTTTAGTGCCAATCCCGATACACCTCCAGTTCTTCCAGGAACTACATGTTTATACAACACTATGCCTTGAAAGATGCGCAGAATGTCCGCATCGAAATCTATAATGTTAAGGGGCAGGTTATTCGCAGCTTCAGTTCTTCCAATAAAGCCGCGGGTGAATATTTTGCAACCTGGGATGGAACAGATTCCACTGGAAAAGCTGTTGCCAGCGGAATATATTTCTATCACATAGTTACCCCGGATTACACTAATATGAAGAAAATGATGCTGGTGAAATAGGATCAAATAAACCCTGACAACGTTATTGGAGTAAACATATAAGCATGATCTTGAGTTCAAGCGGCTGAAGCTTACCATGTAGTTGCATGCAAGCTATATGCCGTTTGGACTTCGGGTCGTTGCCCTTTATCTTGTAGTAGGGGAAATTGGCGTTGAAATCCTACCGCTCTTAGGAGTAATAATTGCATAACCAAGCATTCTAAGCTGCACTTGCCAATAGTTTAATCCACTCTTACAGTTCCAGCTCTCGGAAAATCTGGAGTGGACGCAAAATACATACACAGGATAATTACATTGACCAAAACTTGCAAACTGCTCAAGGTGTGCTCTATGAAGTTTGACAGCATTGTAAACGCATATAACACAGGCAGTTCTGAATGGCAGATGCTTTTTTGAACTGGATTCTGTTCAAACAAAAGAACAACAATGGGGGAGCGGAATGCTTCACATGATAATAGCAATAATGATCTTCGTCCTAACTTATGTGATGATTATGACGGAGTGGATAAATAAAATGACTGCTGCTCTTTTGGGCGGTTTTCTGGTAGTGGTTTTCCACATAGTGAAGCAGGAAAAAGCCTTTGCTGCCGTGGATTGGAATGTAATCTTTCTGTTGATTGGCATGATGATGGTGATGGCAGTGCTAAAAGAAACCGGCGTATTCCAATACATAGCCATAAAAACTGCTAAGCTGGCAAAAGCCAGCCCCTTGCGGATAATGCTGTTTATGTTTTTTTTGACTGCATTTATATCTGCCTTTTTAGACAATGTAACCACTGTGATGATCTTGGTCCCCATCGCCCTGTTGATTGCCGGAGAACTGAAAATTAGCCCCATCCCCTTTATCATAACCATGGCAATTGCCTCCAATATTGGCGGGACGGCCACCCTGATAGGTGATCCGCCAAACATTTTAATTGGCAGTGCCACAGGTTATAACTTCATGGATTTCATCTACAATCTTATGCCTCCAGTAATATTGATTGTAATTAGCAGTTTGGGCATTACCTATTTACTCTACCGTAAGGGAATGAAGGTAAGCAACGAAAACCGGGCTCGTTTGATGGACTATAGAGAAGAAAATCTGATTTCAAATAAAAAGCTGCTACGCAGGTCTTTGATTGTGGTAGCTCTGATGCTTACGGCCTTTGTGCTGCAAGATGTTTTACAACTGGAAATTGCTGCTATTGCGATGGTATCGGGCTTGATATTACTTGTTTTCAACAATCGTAAACGGGTCGATAAGGTTTTGATTAACGATATAGATTGGGCTACCATCTTTTTCTTTATAGGACTGTTTATGATTGTAGAAAGCCTGATCGAAACCGGAGTGATAGATCTTGTATCCAAAAAAATCATGGCAGTATCGGGCAATAATTTAAGAACCACATCGATTATTGTTTTGTGGTTTTCGGGCATTTTTTCCGCCATAATCGATAATGTTCCCTTTGTTACCACCATGATTCCTCTGATTAAAGATATTGGCACATTCTTCCCCCGTGAAGCCATGCATCCAGTGTGGTGGTCTTTGGCTTTGGGAGCTTGTTTAGGCGGTAACGGAACCTTGATTGGTGCCTC
>DIXL01000086.1:2036-5780 GCA_002428685.1 Cloacimonetes bacterium UBA6081
AAAAGAGGTAACAGATGCTATTAGCCAGCTATCTTGATGCTCGCAATATTCTTTTTGAGCGAAGAGTATTAACCAAAGAACAAGTTTACCAACTATTGGTGGAGAACATCTGCCACAATAATCCCTTGCCCATTTGCGGATCGAAACTACTGGAGATGATCCTAAAGCGGGACGAGGAAGCCCCAACTGCCTATCCCACAGGTATTGCCATCCCCCACATCAGGATGGACGGATTTGAAGATACCGTAGTGGCAATGGCATTTATGCAAAATCCCCTGGATTATGAGGGAAGAAAAATATCATGGATTGTGCTGATCATTACCAACAAAAGCAGCTCCAAGCTCTATTTGAATATGGTGGCAGCCTTGCTTCGCCTTTCCAAAGATGGGGCTGCCATGGCAGCTTTGGCTTCTGCCCAGGATGGGCATGGAGTTATACATAACCTGAAACGTATGCAAACTGAAGTGAAGAAAGACCTTGCCGTAGCAGACATCATGATTGGCAATTCTGTTTCAATAAATCCTGAAGCCAAACTTAGTGAACTCAGCAGGCTAATGGCGGAGAATCATGTGGCCGGCATGCCTGTGGTGGATAAAGATATGCGCTATGTGGGCGAAGTTGACGTTCTGAACTTGTTAAAAGTAGGAATTCCAGATTATATGATGATGATGGATCACGTAGGCTTTTTGAGCAGTTACGAACCTCTGGAGCAGCTTTTCAACCAGGAAGATACAATAACTGTAGGTGAGATAATGGTTACCGGCGATAAAATTCTGGCACCATCCGATTCAGTTATAGAAGCTGTTCTCCAGATGCTGCAACACAAAAAGCGCTTCTTTTCGGTAGTGGAAAATGGCAAACTGGTTGGCATCCTAACCGCTATGGACGTGTTTAAAAGAGTAATTCAAGCATAACTATGGTTTTAATGTTGATAGCCCTGGCAGTTTTTGCCCTTACCTACCTGCTGATCATTACAGAGTGGATAAACAAAATGCTGGCCGCTTTGATAGGTGGCTTCGTGGTTATCCTTACCGGAGTTGTCAGCCAGCAAAAGGCCTTTTTAGCCATCGACTGGAACGTTATCTTCTTTTTAATTGGGATGATGTTGGTGATCTCGGTGCTCAGAGAAACAGGTTTGTTTATGTTCATCGCCATAAAAACTGCCAAACTGGCCAAAGGCAATCCGTTGCGAATCATGATGTTTATGTTTGTAGCCACCGCTTTTGTTTCAGCTTTTTTAGGCAGCGTTACCACAATTATGATCCTGGTGCCAATAGTGCTTTTAATAGCCGGAGAGCTGAAAATATCACCTGCTCCCTTTATTATCACTATGGTAATCGCCTCCAACGTTGGCGGTGCTGCCACCATGATTGGTGATCCACCCAATATTTTAATTGGTAGTGCCACAGACTACAGCTTTACCGATTTCATCGTAAATCTTACTCCTCCTGCGCTGATGATTGTGGCAACAAGCATGATACCAATCTACCTGCTGTATAACAAACAAATGAAGGTTAGCAACGAACGCCGTGCCAAGCTGATGGAATATAACGAAAAGAACCTGATTACCAGCAAAAAGCTCTTGATTATATCCTTGGGAGTGCTGCTTTTAATGCTGGTGGCCTTTACTTTGCAGGAACCTCTGCACTTGGAAACTGCCACTATTGCCATGGCGGCAGGGCTGAGCCTGGTGGCCATCGGAAGCCGGAAAAAGGTGGAAAAAATCCTAACAACCGAGGTTGACTGGATTACCATCTTCTTCTTTATTGGTTTGTTTATGATTGTGGAAAGCTTGGTGGAAACAGGGTTTATAGACCTGATTGCCAGTTCAGTGATCAGAATAACGGGGGGAGAACCCAAAGCAACCTCCATGATTATTCTGTGGCTTTCCGGAATCTTTTCTGCCATCATAGATAATGTTCCCTTTGTGGCAGCCATGATTCCCATGATTGAAAAGCTGGCAGTTTATATAGGCGACCCAGCTAAAATGCACCCCCTGTGGTGGTCTTTGGCTTTGGGAACCTGCCTGGGCGGAAACGGCACTCTGATAGGTGCTTCGGCAAACATTGTGGCTATCGGCATTGCCAACCGCAACGGCTTTCATATCAGCTTTAAGGACTATACCAAGATCGGAGCGATCTTTACCTTGAATTCTATGCTTATCTCTACGCTATATATTTGGTTAAGATACTATTGAGAGAATTGTGATTTGATCACCCTAAGCATTTATAATCCAGTTTTTTAGAGACCAGTTCTATAAAAACAAGCTCTTCTGAGTCAGGAGAGCTTGTTCTTGCTAAGCGTTTATTATGTCAGTTCTACCAGAAGCTGTTTCAGCAGCTCCAGTTTGGTGTTAACTTCGGTGTATTTCTCATGCTCTTTGGCAATCACATCTTCTTTGGCGTTGGCCATAAAATTCGGGTTATTCAGCTTATTTTTTATCCCACCCAGTTCTTTGGCCAGTTTCTCTATCTGTTTGCCCAGGCGTTCGGCTTCAGCGTTTAGATCGATAAGACCGCTAAGCGGCATAAATATCTCGATGTTGCGCACTACGGCGGCGATGGCAGCTTTGGGCTTGGTAATTTCCAACCCGCCTGTTATTTTGCTCACTTTAGCCAGCTTGCGGAAATAGGGCATATAAGCGGCAAATAGCTGCTGCTGTTTGGTTTCGGTATAGCGGATAATTAGTTCTATCTCCTGCGAAGGAGCCAGATTCACTTGTTTACGCAGGTTGCGGATAGCCGTGATGCTTTCCTGTACAAAGCGCATTTCATCGTCTATGGTGCTGTCGATCAGCTTGTTATCGGCTTCCGGGAAGGCCGCGATTATTAAAGCCTCTTCTGCCATGGGGAAGATGGCTTTGATATTTTGCCAAATCTCTTCGGTGATAAAAGGCATAATCGGGTGTAGCAAACGCATCCCTTTTTGCATAGTATCCAACAGCACAAACTTGGCGGTTAAACGCACCAAGGGCTCAGCATCTTCACGCAAACGGTCTTTACTCAGCTCGATATACAAACTGCAGAATTCGTCCCACAGAAACTTGAAGATCACATTGGTAGCATCGTTCAGACGCAAGTTTTCATAATGCCCGCGCACTTCGGCAGTTACTTCGTGCAAACGCGAGATTATCCACTTATCGGCCAGCTCCAGCTTCAGTTCCTCGGCTGTTGGCAGGCCTTCGATGCTTTCGGCATTCATCATGATAAAGCGATAGGCATTCCACATCTTATTAGCGAAGTTGCGTCCCAATTCCAGCATGCTGTCCGAATAGGCCACATCGGCACCCTTGGGGGTATTGAAGATCATGCTGAAACGCAGGGCATCGGCTCCCACACGGGCAATAATATCTATGGGATCGGGCGAATTACCCAGGGATTTACTCATCTTACGGCCAATTTCATCGCGCACAGTGCCATGCAGCAGCACTGTGTTAAAGGGAATCACCCCCTTAAAGTGCAGCGTGCTCATAATCATTCGGGCCACCCAGAGATAAATAATCTCCGGAGCTGTAATCAACACATTGGTAGGCAGATACTTCTGCAAATCCGCAGTTTCATCCGGCCAGCCCATGGTGCTAAAAGGCCACAACCAACTGCTGAACCAGGTATCCAACACATCTTCATCCTGCGTGAAGGACTTGGCTCCGCACACCGGGCATTCCTCCGGCATTTCTTTGGACACAGCCATGTAATTACACTGGGCACAATAATATGCGGGTATGCGATGTCCCCACCAGATTTG
>DIXL01000086.1:5934-18249 GCA_002428685.1 Cloacimonetes bacterium UBA6081
TTCATGATGCCATGTTCGTCCATGATTAAAAGCTGTGGCAGAGCGTGCCTTTGGCCAATTTCAAAATCGTTGGGATCGTGGGCTGGGGTTACTTTCACACAGCCGGTGCCAAAGTCTTTATCCACATAATCATCGGCAATCACAGGAATGGTTCTGCCGGTTAAGGGCAGGATAAGTTCCTTCCCTATAAGGTGTTTATAGCGTTCATCTTTGGGGTTTACAGCTACGGCCACGTCGCCAAGCATGGTTTCGGGACGCGTGGTAGCCACGGTTACATATTGGGCTGCCGAATTCCCGTTTGGCAGAGGGGAATCGGAGTTCCCCTCCCCTTCTGCATAAGGATAGCGGATGTGCCACAGCTTACCACTTTCATCGGCATGCTCCACTTCGTCATTTGCCAGGGCTGTTACACAGCGCGGACACCAGTTTATGATGTATTTTCCTTTGTAAATCAGGCCATCGTCATACAGGCGGACAAACACCTCTTTCACGGCTTTGGACAGCATTTCGTCCATGGTAAAACGTTGACGGCTCCAGTCGCAACTGGCACCCAGCAGCTTTAGCTGGTCTATGATAATGCCGCCTTTTTCGTTTTTCCACTGCCAAATGCGTTCCACCAGCTTTTCCCGGCCAAGTTTGTGGCGGTTGCTGCCCTCTTTGGCAAGCTCTTTTTCCACCACGTTCTGCGTGGCAATCCCCGCATGATCAACCCCCGGCAGCCAAAGCGTGGGCTCTCCATTCATGCGGTGATAACGGACAACGACATCTTGGAGGGTGTTATTAAGCACGTGCCCGATATGCAAAATACCGGTTACGTTGGGCGGCGGGATCAGGATGGTGAAGGGGTTTTTCTGGGAGCTTTCATTAGGCTTAAAATAGCCCTTTGCTTCCCAGAAACCATACCACTTTTTCTCGAGTGATTGCGGTTCGTAGGTTTTGCTGATTTCCATTTTGTTTTCCTCTTTTTTGTCGTTGTTCGTCTGCTTTTTTGCAGAACTTTTCTCTGGTTAGAACCAAATCAAATATTTGGCAATCACGTCAAGCGAAAAGGATCGCAGGACAGAATTATTGTAACATAGCTTTGCAAGCTGTTATTGTTGCAGGTTTGTAAACTGCGACGTATAATCTTGGGTGGAAACAAAGAAATATTTTCACAAAGAGTAAAAGAGGAAAAAAGAAAAGATTTTTTAAACACAGAGAAAAGCAGAGAAAATCAGAGATATGCAGAGAGTTTTTACAAAGATAAAGGAGAATTAAGCAAAAATGAATCCTGTAAAACGGCACAATCTGGGTCAATATCGTTCTATACAAGCTAAGACCTTAAATCATCTAACCCTCTTTTCCTCATTTTTAAAAAATTCTCTCTTTTACTCTTTTACTCTTTGTGAAACTCTTTTTTCCACTATGTTACCAAGCCTCTGCTTACAAATCAGCAACATAATGCTTGACAACTTTAAATCATAAATATTAATGCGCTTTGCACGATTTTTGGGTAAGTTATTTTATTTAGCACAAAAAAAATACTCTTAGGAGAACATCCGTGAAAAAGTCTTGTTTTCTGATGTTGTTGCTGTCTCTGATTTTTGTGGTATCTTGTAGCAAGGACAACAAGGAAGAGATCTATCCCACTATAGCAGACGTATGGCTAAATCCCACCGAGGATTATTATCTGCTGGTGGAGCATGCTCAGGATTATTCCAGCAAATACGAAGCTCTATATCTGGAAGTTATATCCAAAGAGCCTTGTTTCGGTTTGGAGCTAAATAACCAGGCCATAGGGATAACTGATTCGAGTTACAATCCCTCTCTGGGCTATTATAACCAAGAGTGTTCAAGTGGAAATTTACAGTGGGAAATCCTTAACAGCTCCGATGGAAAACTGCACTATACGCTCTTTTTTGCCGATAAAAACATCAGTGGTTCTTTGACCGTTCCGGCACAATATCAATTTGTAATAGACGAATTTGATCAGGAGCAGGATTTTGCTATGGCTTGGCAATTGGCCCCTAATCCAGATTTTCAAAGCTACCGTTTTGAAGTGTCCGATCTTGCCGGACACAGCATTTGGGATAGCAGAAATATCTCCGGAAATGTCCGAAGCTTAACCTGGAAGAAGGAACTTTGGGCAGATTATGGAATTCTCCAGCGCTTCGAATTGGAGCTTGCAGCCAATAACTACAAATATATTGACGATGGTTTGGTTTGGATAATCCGTTCCCGCGAGTATAACCTTAGCTTGTTGGACAAGCGTAATTCGCACCGGCCTTTCGAGAGGTTGAACCGGCTTCTGCAAGGTGAAATTACGTTACCGCATAAGTAAGGTAATGGCAGCCAAGCGTTTATATAGCTGAGCTATTTGGCTTTTACGCTCGTAAATTTGCGCAGGATAATGGAAACTGTGATCTTTGTCAGCTATCAGCTTAATCAGGCAGTTTTTGATCGCAGCTCGTGATTCCATAGGCGCAATAAAGTCCTGTCCGCTTTCAGCAAGTAATTCGGCCGCTTCGCTATTTTGGGGGACTAAGGCCAGGATTGGCTTTCCAGTGCGCAGGTATTCAAAAACTTTGCTGGTAAGGGTTCCCTTGGGGCTACCGGAATTGATTACCAAAAGCAGGGCATCAGACATACTCATTTGCTGCAAGGCCATTTTGTGGCTTAGCTGCGGGATAATGTGTATTCTGTCTGCAATTCCGCTTTGCTCAATTTCCTTTTCCGTTTCGATGTGATAATTACCATAGAGTTTTATCACTATATCTGCTTTATCTTGCAAGTCTTTAACTGCAGCAAACAAAGCCTTCAAACTCCGTCGGGCATACAATGCGCCAAAATAGCTGAGGACAAAGCTTTTCTCTGTCCTGTCCAGCAGTTTAAAATCTAAAAAATCTGCCTCGTCATGCCCATTATACAAAACCATGGTTTTGTCCGCAAGTTCAGTGCCAAAAACCGTTGACAGATCATCAGCTATGCCTTTTGTTGCCGTTACAATTAGTGCGGCATCATGCAACAAGCGTTTTTCCCAGGCTTGGGCAAAAAACCGGTTCAGCCCGTTTCCCTGCAGGTTATAGTCGCTAAGCAGAGTCCAGTAATCCCGCATTTCCAGCACATAAGGAACCTTAAACCGCCTGCTTAGCCAGCGGGCAGCCAAAGCTGAAGAAAATGGCCTGCATGACACATAAATGAGGTCATAAGCATTGCTTTGAAAGGCTTTACGCCCTGCAAGGTATAAATGGGGCAGCCAACCAATTTTGTCGTCCAGCGGATATAGACGCCTAATCAGCAGCTTCAGCCTTTCCGGCGTGCCATGATAGATTTGCTTAGAAACAGTGCCTTTAGCTCCACTAAACTTCTTAAGCAGTGCCATGGGGTCCCATGAACCGGTGCGGATAATGCGGTGCTCTTTACATGCTTGTAACAGACTATCATCTATATAGTTATATTCTATGTCTTTAACGCTGATAACATCTATGATGCAGCCCAGTTCGCTTAAATATTTAACGGTTTTCTGGTTGCGCAAAGCTGCAGGCCCGCCCAAAGGAGGATAAAAATAACTGATATAAAGGATTTTCACTTGGCCATAATCCTGTCCAGGCTTGCAAATATCTGGGGTTCCAAAGCTTCCCAGTTAAAGCGTTCTGCGCTCATTTTAAGGCATTTTTGGCTCATTTGAGCATATTCACTTTCGCTCATCCGCAGCATTTTTATGGTTGCAGCAGCCATTTGTCTGGCCTGATATGCGCACAAAACTCCCAAGCCATTGTGCTCTATCAAAGCCTTCATCAGGGGTGATTTTGTGGTAATAACCGGCAGTCCGGCACTCAGGTATTCCAGCACTTTCAAGGGGGTGGAAAGCTTCAAACGCCGGTTGCGGGGATTGAACAACCACAAACCAAAGCGGCAGCGTTTTAGCAGCAGTCCGATCTTTTCGGCAGGAATCCACTCCTGATAGTAGATCACAGCATTCAGATTATAGTCATTTGTCCCGCGGTTAAATTCGTTCTCAGCTTCCGGAGAAAAAAACTTCCCCAGCACCAGGATCTTTAGCATGGGGTATTCGTGCTTTAGCAGCGAAGCCAGTTTCAGAATCTTAAATGCACCCCGGTCGGCGGTTAAGCCCCCTGTATAAATCAAATCAAAATTCATTTCGCAAATTTGTGCCAGTGAGCCGGGAACATCGCAAGCGTAATCCCACACGTTCTTTACGGGATAATTTGGCAAAACCAGCGAACGCTTGGCTCTGTCTTTTCCCAAAAGCTGTTTTACTACCTCACTATTTACAGACCACACTCCATCGGCAATGCTTTGCAGGCGTTTCAGGACGCTAAGGTAGCTGATGTAGGCAGGATAGCGCAGCAGCAAGGGAAAGCGTTCGGCATAGGCATCGGCAAAAAACTCATGCACATCAAAGATCACCCGGCAGTGTAGCTTTTTCTTTAAGTGCCTGGCAATAAACAAGGTAAGCGGTTCCACGCAAATCAGCAAATCGGGCTTTAGCTGTTTGACGGCAGCATGCAATTGCCTCAAAGCCCGCCAGGGAGATTCGCTGTTCACCACCATCTGATATGGATTGGCTGTGGCGTTAACCACCCCATTGGTGGTGATTAACCACACTTCGTGCTGTTTGGCCAAACTGATTGCCAGTTTGTAATACAATCGCACATCGTTGGTAGGATGCGAGTTCGAGATAATACATATCTTCATGAGCACTTCACCTTGTCTTTTTGTTATTTAAGCACAGTTTTTCATCGTATTTGAGCAAATGATTTTGTGTCAAGTCATTTTTCTTCCTTGCCCCGAGGCGTTAATCAAGTGTTAATCTACCCTTAATCAAGCCTTAATTATGAAGACTTGATTAAGGGTAGATTAACACTTGATTAACGCTTTGGAACGAGGAAAAAGAAAGCAAGGCAAGCTTGGAACGAAAATTGCATTAATCTTAGGAAGTAGATATTATAAACTGGAGAAACCATGAAAAATGCCCTGATAATCATGTTGGCCTTTGTGGCAATTCTGCCCGCAGTGCTGAGTGCAGACCTGCCCACCTGCTATTACACTTATGCTCAGATAGAAAGTATGTTGACTGCCTACGAGGCGGCAAATTCTGATATAGCCAAGCTTTATACCATAGGATTCAGTCAACAGGATAATGTTCCCATTTACGCCATGCGGATTTCGGATAACGTTGCTGCGGACGAAAGCGAACCGGCTTTGTTATTTGTAGGCCAGGTTCATGCCGAAGAGGTGTTGGGAGTGCAGATCACGATGAGTAACATCGCCGAGATTCTGGCCAACCGTCAACAGCCTCCTTATACTCAATGGATTTCGCAGCTTGACTTGTGGTTTATCCCAACTCTGAATCCGGAAGGGCATAATGTGGTAACCAGCAATATGGATGTTTCCTACCGCAAAAACAAACGCGACAACAACTTAAATGGCATATTCGATTTTGTCCCCTCCACAGGTTATGATATTGACGGGGTTGACAACAACCGTAATTTTGATTTTAACTGGGTTCATGGCGATTCTCTGATGCAGCCTGGCGGACTGGAAGTTTATGACTATTATCGCGGCCCCGCTCCAATGAGTGAAAGCGAAAACAGGGCTTTGAAAAATCTTTCGGAGCAGTATAAATTCATCTATTCCGTGTGTTGGCATTCGTCCCGCACGGGCAATTTTTCGGAAAAAGTGTATTACCCCTTCAACTGGAAGGAAGTTCGCCCCAGTCCAGACTTGCAAATGGCGATGTCTATAGCCCAGGGCGTAGGCGCACAGATTTTGAAAGAAGATGGCACCGCACCTTATGAAGTATATCCAAACCTCAGCCGCAAAGGTGCTTTTCACGATTGGATGTATAAAGAATACGGCACCATGGCTTTGCTGATAGAATGCGGAACCAGAAACATCCAGCCGGATTCCACTCTGATGGTAAATACTGTGGCTCGCTGCAACAATGGCGTCCGCTGGCTAATCAACCGGGCTTTGATGTTTTCCACCTCTGTGCCAACTTCCTCGATGCTAAAGGCAACCGTTACTTCCGGCGGAACTCCGGTGGAAGCCGAAATTATTGTGGAACAGCTGAATGCGCCTTGGTTTATTCCCCGCACCTCCTTTGCTTCCACAGGTATCTATTACCGCCCCCTGCAAGCCGGTAATTACACGGTTCGCGCCAAGAAAAAAGGCTATTTTGACACGGTGTTAAACTCCGTAAATGTTCTAAGTGCCGCCTGGACAAACCAGGCTATAAACCTGAATCCTTTGCCTGCTGCAAGCATGGATGCCTATTTACGCAGCGGCCAAACACCCATTTCAGGACGCGTGATTATTGGTTCTTACCAGCCCGATACTTTGTCCGTGGAGGGCAATTTTGCCTATTTTGGCCATGCAGGTGAGTATCCCATTCAGATTTATGCAGAAGGGTATTTCCCCTATTTGGGCACTTTAAACCTTGCAGAAGGGTATAATTATACAGAGTTTAACCTTAGCCCCAGCACCACAGTCTTTAGCGAAAACTGGGAAACCGACACCGGCAACTGGGAAATTCAGGGGCCCTGGGTGCGGCAAAATGAGCTTTCCTCCTCGGGTTATGCCATCACGGATAGCTGGGGTGGAAATGGGTTTTACGAAATGAACTGTAACGTGTGGATAAAAAGCATTAACCCCGTCTATATCCCTCCCTCCGAAAGCGTTTATCTGATGTTTGATTCGCATCTATACTCGGAATGGGACTATGATCCTGCCCGGGTGGAAGTATCCACAAACGGCACAGACTGGCAACAAGTTTGGCAAAAATCCGGCAAATGGGATAGCTGGCAAAAAGAATTTGTATCCCTATCAGCTTATGGGGGACAAAATTTATATCTGCGGTTTAGGCTGAGCGATGTCTCTACGCACGCAGAACTTACCGACCCGGGCTGGACAATTGACAACATCGCAATTGTGAGCGGAATGGCCGTTCCCAATAGCGATGAAACCGTTCCTGGTGCTGCGCAAACCGCTCTGTTGGGAAACTTTCCCAATCCCTTCAATCCCGAAACTACAATAAAATTTAGCCTGGCTGAAGTGGCTAATACCCGTTTGAGCATCTACAACCTCAAGGGACAGCTGGTTCGCAACCTTATTGAGGCAAAACTTGATAAGGGAAACCATCAGATAGTGTTTAACGGATGTGATAACAAGGGTAATCCGGTAGCCAGCGGAGTTTATTTTTACCGGTTTGAAGGTGGAAAATATACCAGCACCAAGAAAATGCTGATTATGAAATAGGATCAAATGACCATAGGATGCCTCAAGACCATGTAAAATATGGGTATGGGGAGAAAGCATGAAAGAGCTTATTGGGTTATTGCTAATAACCTTTGCTTGTGGCCTGCTTTATGCCTCGGCAGAATATATCATAGCCATACCTACAGCCTCTTTCAATACCACAGATTTGCAGGAAAACATTCGCAATCTTGCTGATAGCGGCTTGGAGATTTATTATTACAACGAAAATCAAGTTATTGCCGGCAGTTCCACATCCTTTTATCCCCAGGCTAAATTGCTGTGCCTTGCCAACTCCGGAACAATGACCATCGCTCCCGGTGCTGATGACAATGCCAGCGGTGCTGCTGCCATGCATTTGCAGTCTCACATTGGGGAACAATATAATGCAATTGTTACCGGTGCTTCCCCAAAAGGAACCTGGGTGCGAACCCTGCATCCACCGGTGGAAGGCAAATTGGTAAACGGTTTTGAGGGTTTGGATGTAGGCCACAAATTGCGGGTGCAATTGCTAAGAGCAGATGTTCAGTGCGGATTTATAGACTTTAAGAGGGCATGATAAACAAAATTACCTTGACTTAATTTCCCATAACTATTTCCTTGCGAAACGTGAAAAATGTGGAGGAAACATGAAAGTAAAGCATCTGGTAATTCTGGCAATTATGCTGATCTGCATAGTTGCCGCAGCAAAAAAGGTAACAACCGGATCGGTGAGCGGAACAATTAAAGACACCGCCAAAAAAAGCCTTTCCGGAATGAAGGTTGAATGCTTTAGTGAAAACATGGTTAGAGGCGTAACCATTGCAGACGAAAAAGGTAACTTCGCCATCTACAACCTGAAGCCTGGAACTTACAGGGTTCAGATAAAGTCTGCCTCACATGAGCCATATCTTTCGGATGAATTTACGCTTAAAGCCGGCAAAAAGGTAAAGTTAAAACCTGTGCTGAAGCCATCCGCAAATCCACCGGCAAACCCTGAATCGCATTTAATGGCAAATACCGGAAAGCTTGCTGTGAAAGTGCGGGATAATAAAGGCAGAGGCTTGCAATTTGTAAACATTGTGATATATAAAGATGATAAACGCTTAACCGGAGGACAAACCAACGAAAAGGGCTTGGCCATGATATTAAATCTCCCTCCCGATACTTATTCTGCGAAGTGCATGCTTATCGGTTACGGTGAACACAAGGTAGAAAGCTTGAAAATTGAAGCGAATCAAACCACAAATCTATCAATCGTTATGCAGAGAGCAGGAGTGCAGCTTTCCACGGTAACTGTGAGCACCGAAAATGATCAGGCTGGCTCAAGCAGACATCTTGAGATAGCCGACCGGAGTGCCGGAACTGCTTCCGGTATGGCTGCTATGCCTTATGCTCCTCCCAGTCCTTATACTCAGCCGGGAGTGATGATGCCTCCCTTAGCCCCGCCACATAACACCGAACAATATGAAGCTGTCAAACCCAATATCTTCCATAGTCCTTTGGCAGAACCGCTTTCCACCTTTTCCATCGATGTGGATACGGCAAATTACAGCAATGTGCGCCGCATGTTGAACCAAGGCTACCTGCCCGAACCCACAAGTATCAGGATAGAAGAACTGGTAAATTATTTTGCCTATGATTACCCTCAGCCCGAAGGTGAACATCCCTTTGCGGTTTATACCGAAATGAGTGTTTGTCCCTGGAACCAAAAACGCAATCTGGTGCATATCGGCCTGCAGGGTAAAAAGCTGAATCTTACCAAAGCCCCACCCAGTAACCTGGTTTTTTTACTGGATGTATCCGGCTCTATGAATACAGCCAACAAACTTCCGCTGGTAAAAGAATCCATGAAAATGCTGGTGGAAAACCTGCGCGGAACCGATAAAGTTGCCATCGTGGTTTATGCAGGTGCAGCCGGAGAGGTTCTATCCTCCATTAGTGGCAATCAAAAGCTGAAAATATACAATGCCATAGATAACCTGCAAGCCGGAGGTTCCACTGCCGGCGGAGCAGGAATTCAGCTTGCCTATAAGATTGCAGAAGAAAACTTTATCCAAGGCGGGAACAACCGCATCATCCTCTGCACCGATGGCGATTTCAATGTGGGAGCATCCTCCTCTGCTCATCTGACAGAACTGGTTGAGCAAAACCGCAATAAAGGCATTTACTTAACCACTCTGGGCTATGGCATGGGCAATTACAAAGATAACACCCTGGAGCTTTTGGCAGACAAGGGAAATGGAAACTATGCCTATATTGATAACCTGCAGGAAGCCAAGAAGTTTTTGGTGAATGAAATGGCCAGCACCCTTTATGCCATTGCCAAAGACGTGAAGCTGCAGATAGAATTCAACCCCGCCCATGTGAAAGCCTATCGCTTAATTGGCTATGAAAACCGGATGCTGAATAAAGAAGATTTTAAGGACGATACCAAAGATGCCGGTGAACTGGGTGCAGGACACAACGTTACCGCGGTTTACGAAATTATTCCAATGAGTTCCAAAGAGACAGTGCCCGAGCTGGATGAGCTGAAATATCAGGACAGCAAGATTAGCGAAGAAGCGAGTAAATCTCCCGAAGCCCTAACCGTGAAACTGCGCTATAAACTGCCGGACAGCGATACCAGCATTCCCTTTGACGTACCGGTTTATAATAAAACCCTGCCTTTGGACAAAGCTTCCGAAACCTATTTGTTCTCCGCTGCGGTGATTGGCTATGGCTTGATGCTGCAAAATTCGGAATTTAAAGAAGCCCTCTCCTGGCAAATGGTGAAAGACATGGCCAAAGCCAATCTTGGCAAAGACGTTGAAGGCTATAGGGCAGAATTCATAAATTTGATAGATATCGCAGCCAAACTGTGGGATAAACAACAACAGGAAGAAAACCGGGATTTTAATAAGGGATACTAACAAACAATAGAACGCAGATTAACTGGATCGACTGGATTTGCTGGATTAAATGTTATAGCACGCAGATGACGCAGATTTACAAGGATTTACTTTAGGTTAGATTTAATCCGTGTGAATCCGTCTAATCTGTTTGATCCGTGTAACTATTATAAAATCCAGTCGATCCTGTTATCTGCATTCTATTAATCTTGATTCTCTATAAACCTAAAATAATTCCCCCAAACGCAATTAGCTTGACACCTGTAAAAGAAATATATCTTATGTCCTTAGTGGAAGACCATCATTGTAAAATGATGAGATTCAATACGTTGAGGTAACATGAAAAAGCGCATCCTGGTAGTGGATGACGAAAGAAATATCCGCATCACTATCACAAAAAGTCTGCAGAGTGAAGACCTGGCAGTTGACCAAGCCATAAGTGGAGAAGAAGCTCTTGACCGCATGGTTATCTACCCTTATGATTTGGTTCTGTTAGATTTACGTTTGCCCGGTATGAGTGGAATGGAATTTATGGAAAAGGTGAAGGAACTGGATTTGCCTGCCAAAATAGTGGTGATTTCTGCCCATGGCACCATAGATTTGGCAGTTAAGATTCTTAAAGCCGGAGCCTTGGACTTTATCGAAAAACCCTTTTCCCCCAATGAAATCAGACAGATTGTAGCCAAATATATATGAAACCAAGCCCGCACTTCATAAGCCATAGCATCCAGAACAAACTCTTTGCCAGCTTTTTATTGGTGCTCCTGCTGCTTGTGGCCGTGGTAACCGTTTCTTACATAACTATCAGCAATTTAGGCAAGGCCAGCGACAAGATTTTGAAAATGAACTATAACAGTATTATCGCTTCGATAAATATGATGGATGATCTGGAAAGCATCCACCGTGAGTTCTTAAGTGCTAATACATCTGAAATGAGCGAATCCAAATTGCAATTGGTTGCTGCACAAAATTCGCTGTCTCAGTGGCTGGGAAGATCGAAGGACAATATCACCGAGCCAGGCGAAAAACAGATTCTGGCAGAATTGGAAGTGATTTACAACAAATATCTGGCTCTCCTGCAAAAATTTCCTGATAGCGAAACAGATCAAATCCAATTGGAAGAACTGGATTCCTACCGCAGAAGCATAAAGAAAAAGTGCATGCACTTATTACAGATTAACCAAAAAGCCATGTTTACAAAAAGTGCAGCAGCTCAAAGAATTTCACAGCAGGGAACCACTACTTTGTTTTTGGTGGCAATCCTGGTGATGGTTTTGGGAGTAGCCTTAAGCTGGGGACTTTCCAGAAGAATTGTTCGCCCCATTGTAACTCTGAAAGATGCCACCAGAAGGATTGCAGCGGGTGATTACAGCGTCCAATTACATCAGGAAAGTGAAGATGAATTGGGAATTCTTACGCATGAGTTTGACCAAATGGCAGGCAAATTACGAGCCTTTAACGAGCTGAACATCCGTAAAATTGTGGCTGAACAGCAAAAAATTGAAGCCATCTTTGCCAATATTCAGGATGGGATTTTCTTTGTGGGTTTGGATTTTTTAGTATTGGATGCCAATTTGCCTGCTCTGGAGGCTTTTAAGCTCAAGCGTCCTGAGGTTATTGGGCATCACTTTTTAGAGATAATTAAGCAGGATATGCTTTTCAACGATTTGAAGAAGTGTATGGAAACTCAAACTGCTACGGTATATCCTGAACACGAAAACCTGTTAACCCTTAGGCATGGCGAAAAACAGCTTTATTATGAATATACTTTTACGCCTGTTATGTCGCTACAAAAAGAACTGCTTGGGGTGATGTTCCTGCTGCGGGATATCACAAGCCTAAAAGAATTGAATCGCCTGGAAAGTGAATTCGTTATGATCGTTTCGCATGAGCTGAAAACGCCCCTTACCAGCTTGAGCATGAGCATAGATTTGCTGAGGGAATCCTTGGGTGCAAATCCCAAGACTGGAGATTTGGAGCTGATTAAAATCGCCAAGGAAGAAATCAATCGGTTGCGCTTGTTGGTGAATGATTTGCTGGACCTATCCAAAATTGAGGCGGGAAAGATTGATATGCACTTTGCAGAGGCTAACCCCAAAGGCATCTTGGATGCTGTGCAGCACTATTTTAAACCTCAGGTTTCCGAGAAAAAAGCACTGATGGACCTAGTAGATCGTTCTTAATTTAA
>DIXL01000119.1 GCA_002428685.1 Cloacimonetes bacterium UBA6081
CGCAGCATCCTCAAGAAACATGAGAAACGCAAAGGTATAGCTACGGCAGGCATGGATAACCTCAGATACCCCAATGCCATCTTTGATAATTGCGGGTTTTTCTCTTTCGTCAAAGCCCGTGAAGAATTATGCCGGTCTCTTAAATGAGTAACCTGTTTTCTGGAGAGCCGTATGCGGGAAAACCGCACGTACGGTTCGGAGGGAGGGGAGCCAGTAATGGATAACTCCCCTACCCCTATCAGTTTTCATGTAAACAAACAAAGCCCCTTCTTGCAAAGGGGCCTTATTTATTATGGTTTTTCTATGTTAATTAATACATTCCGCCCATGCCGGGATTTGGCATTGGCATAGGAGCTTCGGGTTCCTTGATATCGGTGATGATGCACTCGGTGGTAAGGAACAAAGCAGCAATGGACGCAGCGTTTTGCACGGCACTGCGAACAACCTTGGCGGGGTCGATGATGCCGGAAACAAATAGGTCTTCAAATTGGCCATTGGCAGCATTGTAGCCCATGTGGATATCGCGGAAACCTTTCAGTTTTTCCACAATCACGGCACCTTCTTCTCCTGCGTTGGCAGCAATTTGGAAGGCTGGTTTTTCCAGGGCTTTGGCCATTATTTCCACGGCCATCTTTTCTTCGTGGGAAAGACCTTTCATGGCTTTTAGGGCTTTGGCAGCTTGAATAAGCGTTACGCCTCCACCGGGAACAATACCTTCTTCCACGGCAGCACGGGTGGCATGCAAAGCATCATCCACGCGGGCTTTCTTTTCTTTCATTTCGGTTTCAGTGGCAGCACCGATACGAATAACGGCCACTCCGCTGGAAAGCTTGGCAAGGCGTTCTTGCAGCTTTTCCTTGTCATAATCGGAAGTGGTTTCTTCCACTTGGGCTTTAATCTGTTTAATTCTGCCATCAATGGCATCCTGTCCACCGGCACCTTCGCGGATGGTGGTGTTTTCCTTTTCTACCAGGACTTTTTTGGCTCGGCCAAGATCGCTCATGGTAGCACTATCCAGCTTGCGTCCCATTTCTTCTGAAATCAGGGTTGCGCCGGTTAGCACGGCAATATCTTCCAGCATGGCTTTGCGGCGGTCACCAAATCCGGGAGCTTTCACAGCCACGACATTCAGAACTCCGCGCAGTTTGTTCACCACAAGGGTGGCCAAAGCTTCGCCTTCAATATCTTCGCTGATGATAAGCATGGGTTTACCGGCTTGGGAAACTTCCTGCAAAATGGGCAGCAGGTCTTTCAACACGCTGATCTTCTTGTCGTAAAGCAGGATAAAGGGGTCTTCCAATTCGGCCACCATCTTTTCGGGATTGCTGACAAAATAAGGAGAGATATAACCGCGGTCAAACTGCATACCTTCCACTTTTTCCAGTCCGGTATCGATGGATTTGGCTTCTTCGATATTGATGATGCCTTCACGCCCCACGCTTTCCATTGCTTCGGCAATCAGAGCACCAATTTCGGGATCGTTATTAGCAGAGATTGAGGCAATCTGAGCAATTTCTTCGTTGCTTTTAATCTCTTTGCTGAATTCGTGAATCTTTTCCACGATGACCTTGGTGGCTTTTTCCAAACCGCGTTTCAGATACATGGGATTCACGCCGGCGGTTACGTGTTTCAGGCCTTCTTCTATGATAGCCTGAGCTAAAATTGTGGCGGTTGTGGTGCCGTCTCCGGCGTTATCATGGGTTTTTTCTGCCACTTCTTTGCAAAGTTGGGCACCCATATTTTCAAATTCGTCTTCCAGTTCAATCTCTTTGGCAATGGTTACGCCATCATTTGTGATGGTGGGTGAGCCAAATTTTTTATCCAAGACAACGTTTCTACCCCTGGGTCCAAGGGTAACTTTAACGGCATCAGCCAGTTTGTCCACCCCGCGTTTTAGGCTTGTGCGGGCTTCATGTGCATACTGCATTTGTTTTGCCATCTTGTTTTCCTCCATATTATTTTCTTTTGAAACTCATGGTTTTAGCAGTCTGTGCTTTTGAGTGCTAATGTTATTATAGCCCAAATCCTGTCAAGTGCAAATTTATTTTAAACTTTCCCTTGACAGCAGAAGAAGAAAAATAAAACTTGCCAGACTGGTCGAAAGAGATGGTAAGGAATAGATAAAAAGCATGGAACTAATAGTCAAAGCACTTAGTTGCCCGTCTGATTGCAATGTGATTTTGGGACAAAGTCACTTTATTAAAACCGTGGAAGATTTGTATGAAGTGATGGTTACCAGCGTTCCGGGAATCCAGTTCGGCCTGGCATTTTGTGAGGCATCGGGGCCTTGTTTGATCCGCAAAGATGGCACAGACAGCGAGCTAATAGAGGTTGCCGTGGCAAACATGATGCTTCTGGCAGCGGGACACAGCTTTATAATTATTATGCGCAATGCTTTTCCTATCAATGTCCTACAGGGTATAAAGGACTGCCGCGAAGTAGTGAATATTTTCTGTGCCACGGCCAATCCGGTAGAAGTGATTTTGGCAAAAACTGAGCAAGGCTGCGGAATCTTAGGTGTAATAGACGGCAATTCGCCCAAAGGCATAGAGCTGGATACAGACATCACCCACCGCAAGAAATTCCTGCTGGATATTGGATACAAACGCTAAATTGATGATCCGCACCTTTATTGCTTTGGAACTTCCCACCGCCTTAAAAAAAGAACTGGAAAAGGTTCTTACCAGGTGGACGCCTCATGCTCCGTCTGGTGTAAATTGGGTAAAACCACAAAATCTGCACCTGACATTATTGTTTATTGGTGATGTTGCTCCAGACAAAATTGACGAAATAGACAATATGCTCCAAACCCATCTGGAAAGCTTTCCCATCTTCAATTTCACTTCGGAAGGATTGGAATTTTTCCCGGCCAGAGAGCCCAGAATGCTGTGGTTAAAGCTTAGCAGTCCTGATGAGGACATTGTAAAACTGAACCGTAAGCTGCTTAGAGACCTTGACAGCCTGGGTATTCTTGCGGACCGTAAAGCCATGAAGCTGCACATCACCCTGGCAAGATTTAAAAGTAAATTCGCTCCCGAAACCGAAAGGGAGATTATGCGCTATGAATTTGGCAAAGAGCCACACCGCTTTGAAAGCGTTAGTTTGTTTAAAAGCGTGCTGCACCCCACAGGCCCACAATATACTGTCCTACATAAATATAACTTAAAATAACCGGAGGTTAAATGCTGGATAAAAACAAAGATGCCGCTCTGAAATCGGCCATTTCGCAATTGGAAAAGAAATATGGTGTGGGAACACTGATGCGCTTGGGGGATAAACCCCTGAAGATAGTTGACGTAATTTCCACCGGAGCCTTTAATCTGGACATCGCATTGGGCATTGGCGGAATTCCCAAAGGCAGAATCACTGAAGTTTACGGTTCAGAGGCCTCTGGCAAAACCACTTTGACCCTGCATATTGCCGCAGAATGCCAGAAAACAGGTGGCACTGTAGCTTTTGTGGATGCAGAACACGCTTTGGACACAGCTTATGCTAAACGTTTGGGAGTTCAAACCGATAACCTGCTGCTTTCCCAACCTGATGGCGGAGAGCAAGCTTTGGAAATTACCGAAACCTTGGTGCGCAGTTCTGCAGTTGACCTGATTATTATTGATTCTGTGGCGGCTTTAGTTCCCCGCCAGGAAATTGAAGGTAACATGGGCGACAGCCATGTAGGTTTGCAAGCCAGGCTGATGAGTCAGGCTTTGCGCAAGCTTACCGCAATTGTATCCAAAAGCAACACCGCGGTGATTTTTATCAACCAAACCCGCATGAAAATTGGCGGAAGCCCTTATATGAACCCTGAAACCACCACAGGTGGCGTAGCCTTAAAATTCTATTCTTCCGTTCGTTTGGAAGTTCGCCATGCAGGCCAGATTAAGGAAGGGGGAACCGAAACACAGGTGATTGGTACCAGAACCAAGGTAAAAGTGGTGAAAAACAAATTTGCCCCGCCCTTTAAAACGGTAGAATTCCCCATCATCTTTGGCGAAGGGATTTCACAACTGGATATCATTCTGGACATGGCTTCCCAACATGAGATCGTGAAAAAGAGCGGATCCTGGTATGCTTACAACGATGCCAAGCTGGGCCAGGGTGCCGACAAAACCAAGCTTTACTTAAAAGAAAATCCCGAGCTACTGGCCGAGATTGAAGCAAAACTGCGCGACAAGATCAGCCCCGAGGATTTTACCAGTTCTCCGGAAGAAAATGCACCTGAGCCTAACGAAGAAATTTGAGTGCGACAGAAGCTCGATAGTTACTCTTGACAATATTGTAAGGGGGATTTTGCCGGACAAGATCCTCCTTACCCTTTTTTTTATCCCTTTTGAAGGTTTAATCCCAGAGCAGCAAGCCGTGGAACTGCTGGATATAATTAACCATCAAGCACACCAGCAATTGCTGAAATACATTTCCGACAGCGAGCACAGCAGCAGACAATGCCGGGAATATCTGACCCGCAAGCTGTATCAGAAGGCAACAATCGACAAGTTGATTACAGATTTTACAGCCAGGAAGTTTATTGATGACGCCCGTTATCTGAAATTGTTGACTGAATCGCTGATCGAGCGGAAAAAAAGTAAACGTGCCATCATTGCCAAGCTAAGGGAAACACGTTTACCCTCAGAATTATGGGAAGAGATGATCGGTGAATTGTTTAATGAGACAGACAATTTGGAAAATCTTAAAGAACAGGTGTTGAAACTTCGCGTCCACTATGCCGAACTGCCACTATCCAAGCAGAAAGAAAAGATTTTTGTCTCGCTTTTTCGCAAGGGTTTTGACTTGGACGATGTTCAAAGTGCCTGGCTTGCTACCGGAGAAAAATGAATGCAATTCAGCATTTCAAAAATAATCTTACTTTTTTATGAAAGTAGGCACGGAAATTGCATTATACTTCAAGGTTAATGATTTTCGACGGATTAGAGGGAGTTTTGCTCCTCTCTTGCTTGATTTGCGGTATCATTACGGAATCAATAAGGACTTCATCCTTAATGATTCCGGATTGATTGCGTAATTAAGGCAGGTAAGTCTGTCGTCTGTATTTGTGAGATAATTAATAACGAGTTTTTAAGTAAAACCAAAACAAGGAGAATGTCATGAGACGTTTGATCTATCTTGCTCTTGTGCTGCTGCTGGTTTGCGGAGGAAATCTCTTCGCCCAAACCTTTGAATATTCATTTGGCAGTGCAATTGGAACCTTCACACCCATAACGGGTGGAACCCTGTTGGGAACCGAAACTTCGGACGACCAACGCTTTCTGGACCCCGCAACCCCCGCGGGAGCATCAGTTACAACAGGCCCAGGATTCCCGATCGGCTTCAATTTTATGTTTAATGGCATAAGCTTTGACCGTTTGGGTATAAATAACAATGGCTGGATTTCTCTGGGTCAATCTGCCCTAACTCCTTCGGTAAATAATTCTTCCACCTCCGGCTATACGCCCATTTCCAGTGTGGTCGCAATAACCCCGGACCAACTTTACAGCCGCATTTCTGCCTTGGGAAGAGATATTCAGGCCCAGGTTGGTGCAACCCTGCGCTTGGAAACCATTGGCACTGCACCAAACCAGGTGTGTGTAATCCAATGGCTAAATTATAAAAAGTATGGCACAAACGGAACCGGAGACCTTTTCAATTTCCAGATTAGGCTTTATGAAACCACCAATAAAGTGGAAATAGTATATGGGACTATGACTCCCAATGCCACTGCCGGTAACTTTCAGGTTGGCCTGCGTGGCGCGCTGGTAACGGATTTCTTCTCCCGGACCACCAGCACAGATTGGAACGCTACAACAGCCTCTGCCATCAATACAGATTATTGTGTGATGAGTGCCACTGTGTTCCCTGCAGACGGTTTAACCTTCAGTTTTAATTATCCACAAATGAATGTGGCACCCAACCCGGCTAATTTAGTTAGCCCCACCAATGGTGCCACGCTTGTATCGCCTTTTACCACAGTCAATTGGGCTTCCGGTGGTGGATTCCCTACCGGCTACCGGATTAATTTCGGCTCTAACAACCCGCCCACCAACATTGCCAATAACCTGGATTTGCAAGCTGTAAACAGCTATGATCCTCCCGGTGAACTGGCTCTTTCTACTCCGTATTACTGGCAGGTGATTCCCTATAATGCCATTGGCTCGGCAGTGGACTGTCCGGTATGGAGCTTTACCACGCATGGCGATGCCTCTATTACCACCTTGCCATACACGCAGTCATGGGATTTAATAACTCCGCCGGCCTTGCCTTTTGATTGGACTTCCATCTATCAGGCCACCGTAACTACCGGCTATGTGAAAACAGTTACAACTTCGCCTCAAAGTGCGCCAAACTGCGTGGCCATGTATAATCCCACGGATTTGAATACTATTGCCATGCTTATTGGCCCCCAATTGAGCACCACTATTCCTGCCAGTTCAGTTCGAGTGAAATTCTGGGGTAAGGGTAGTGCCGCCTATCATGTGCTTGTAGGTGTGATGACCAATCCCACCGATCCTGCCACCTTTGTTTCGGTGCAAGATGTAAACACAGTTGCCAGCTGGAATGAATACGTTGTCAGTTTGGCCGGTTACACGGGTGAAGGACGCTTCATTGCCTTTAAGCATGCCTGTGCCGCAGCGGGTCAAACCATTTATCTTGATGGGATTACCTTCGAGCTTATTGCGCCAAATGATCTGGCTGCTGTTTCTGTTACCGGCAATGCCACTCCCTCTGTAAACCAGGTATCCAACTATACTGTGAATGTTTACAACTGGGGCACAGCCACTCAGAACACCTATAGTGTAAAACTAATGAGCGGAACCACTGAACTTGCTTCTGTGGCTGGTGTTGCAATTGCTCCTGAAGAAACGCAAGCAGTTGTGATTCCCTGGACTCCCACGGCAGAAGGCCCCATGGCTCTTTATGCTAAGACGGTTCTGGCTGGTGATGCAAATGCTGCCAATGATGAATCACCAGCGTTGAACATAGCGGTTCAGCCTGCCGGAGCTACAGTTGTTACGATTGGTGAAGGCAACCTTGTGGAAGGCATCCCCTTCGATTTCTATTTCCGCAACAGCCTGCACCAAGCCCTATATTATGAAGCAGAGTTGGGTGTGATGGGCAATATTACTGCCGTTACTTTCTATAATAATTTCGTCAGCGATCTCACAAATATGCCAATCAAGCTATGGTTGGGAACAACACAACTAACGGATTTATCTGCCGGATGGATTCTTCCCGATCAGTTAACTCTGGTGTATGACAGCACTATCAATCTTCCCAGTGGTGAAAACACAATAGTTATCCCCCTGCAAACTCCCTATCTATACACAGGTGGAAACCTTGTGCTTTACGCCAACAGACCCTATGATACTAATTTTTATAATACTAACGACAACTTTAAAACCCAAACCATTGGAACAAACAGAGGTAGGAAGCTTGTTTCAGATAGCGTAACCTATGATCCCGCTGCTCCTTCTGCAGCAGGAACTCTATCCGGCAATTTTGGTAAAACCTCATTTACCTTTGTGGTTGATGGCATGGGATCGCTTAGCGGAACTGTTACCAGTGGTGGCAATCCTATCGCCGGTGCGACAATTCAGGTGGTGGGTGCTAACACCTATACCCAAACTTCCACTGCCACAGGCACCTACAGTTTCCCCTTCTTGATGGTGGGAAATTACACTGTTACCGCTTCTAAAATCGGCTATGAAAATGTAACTCTACCCGCTGTGATTGCAGAGGATCAGAATACTGTGTTGAACTTCAACCTTCCTGCTTCTACCACAGTTTCAGTTACAGGTTTTGTGCAAGGAAGCGATCAAACTGGAGTTGGACTTGCAGCTGTTGCCGTGCATTTGGATGGCCCCATTGATTTCGATGGCACCACCAATGCCAGTGGTAACTTTACCATTACCGGTGTGTTATCTGGAAACACTTATAACTACACCCTCACAAAAGTGGGTTATCAAGACCTGACTGGCACAATAAACGTGGCTGCCGCTAACTATAACATGGGCACTTTGACCATGATTGAAATTAACAATCCACCCAGAACGGTTGTCGCTACAGAAAACGTTGCCCAAACTCAAGTTACCATTACCTGGCGTCCTCCAGGCTCAACCGGTGGCGGTAATGTGGAAGACTTCGAAACCGATAATGGCGGCTGGGTGCCTACCTCAAGCTGGACTAATCCTTTGGGCGATTTTGAATGGACTAACACATACACAACCACAGGCTACACCGATATAGATACCTATGTGGATGTTCCTCCCACCGCTGCCCATTCCGGAACCGGATTGTGGGGAACAAAAGTAGCAAGCGGCTATACCAATGCAGGCGGTTGGTCTTACCTGCGCAAAACCTTTGATCTGAGTGGATTCGCTAATCCTGTGCTGAAATTATGGCACTACATGGATGGATACAACACTTGGGATTATGGTTTGATAAAAGCCAATGGAACAACCCTGTGGGGAAGCTCTGCAGCGGCAGAATTCATGCCCTGGCAGGAGCTTACCGTGGATCTATCCGCATACCAGGGGATGAGTAATGTGGAGCTCAGTTTCGAGTGGTATGCCACATCAACTGTCTCCTATGCAGGATGGTACATCGATGATGTGTATGTCGGCTCGGCTCAAACCCGTGCTCTCACGTCGGCTGCCCCAGTTATACAAAATAACCTGAAAGGACTTGATGAAGTGAGCGGAGCAATGGCTAAGGTTCGTCCTAAGAACCTGTCCCAAGCCAGCTATGCCACTATCAATCCTGCTGATACCCGCACTCTGAACGGTTATAGAGTATGGCGTTTAACCCAGGGCAATGAAACCAACGAAGCTACCTGGACGCAGCTTACTGCTGCCGTTACCGATACTTTCTACGTTGATACTACCTGGGGTGCCCAGACTGATGGTAATTACAAATGGGCTGTAAAGGGCATTTACACCAACGGCGTGCTTAGCGTTCCCGCCTTCTCCAATATGCTCCGCATTTTGCGCAATGACCTCTCTGCCCTCACTGTTGCCGGCAGCACAACCCCTACCATGAGCATGGCCACAACCTATAATGTAACTATCAAAAATACCGGAACCCAGGCTAAAGCGGCCGGCAGCTACACTGTTAAGCTGATGAACGGAACCACAGAACTGGCTTCTGTTGCCGGCCCTGCCATTGCTGCTAATGAAGAATTGGTGGTGCCGATATCCTGGACACCTGCTGCTGAAGGCCCCATGGCCTTAACCGGTAAAGTGGTGCTTCCGGCTGATACGGTTCCTGCCAACGACGTCTCTGCTGTCCTGAACATCTCTGTGATGCCTGCTGGAGTAGTTGCTGTTACAATTGGTGATGGCATTGCTACAGAAGGCCGTCCGGTGGATTTCTACTATAACAATAGTTTGTTCCAGTGCATGTATTACCCCAGCGAAATGAATATGTTCGGAACCATTTCTGCACTGAGCTTCTATAATACTTTCGTAACCAACCTGCCCGACAAACCTACCAAGCTGTGGCTTGGCTCCACACAACTGGAAAACCTTTCGGGTGGATGGATACTGCCTCCGGAGCTTACCTTGGTTTATGATGGCAATATTACCTATCCTGCCGGTGAAAATACAGTTACCATTCCGCTGCAAACCACTTTCCAGTACTTAAGCGGAAACCTGGTGCTTTATGCCAATCGCCCCATGGATACGGAACACTTTAACACCAATGATAACTTCTACGTGCAAACCGTGGGCACAAACCGTGCCAGAAAGCTTACATCCAACACTACTACCTACGATCCCAATGCACCATCTGCAGTGGGAACACTTTCCGGCCAGTTTCCCAAAACCACCTTTTATTTCACACCCGGAACCAATCCAATCTTCAGCATCAATCCCAATGCCAAAAACTGGGGAACCGTGCTGATCAACACTACTAACAACCAAACGTTCACGCTGTCCAATGCCGGTGGCGGAACCCTTACTATCAGCAGTATCGCCATAGCCGGCAGCGATATGTTCACCCTGCAAAATCTGCCCACCTTGCCGCTTAGCCTTACCTTTGGTCAAACTGCCACTTTTGTGGCCAGATACCTGCCTACTGCCGTGGGGACTCATACTGCCACTATTACGGTAACCGATAACCTGGCTCGCAGCTATACATTCACCCTAAATAGCAACGATGCCAATCGCTTACCGCATACCGTAGCCCTAAGCGGAAACTGCATTGATACTACCTTGAACACCCTGCCCTATGCGCAGAATTTTGATGCAGTAACACCTCCAGCCCTTCCTCCTGATTGGACGAACATAGTGCAATCAACTTCCACTACGGCAGTTGTGGCCACTTATGCGTCCACCACCTATGCACACAGTCAGCCCAATTGCATCAGGCTTTACAATCCTTCCGATGCAGCGGCTACTTTGATGCTGGTAGCTCCACCTTTTGGCACTGCGATCCAAACAAACACCACCAGAGTAAAATTCTGGGCACGCGCCTCAGGAGCAAACTATCCGCTTAGCATGGGTATTATGGTTAATCCAGCAGATCCCGCAACCTATGTGGAAACAGAAAGTATTGCGCTTACCACTACTCTCACCGAGTATGTTGTGTCGTTTAATGCTTACACTGGAGCCGGAAAGCACATAGTATTCAAACATGGACTGGGTGCAGCAGGCCGTTCGCTATACATAGACGATGTGATGATTGAAGTGATCCCAACCAACGATCTGGCTGCCACCACAATTAGTGGGAATGCCACGCCCACGGTTGGTGCTCCTTCCATTTACAACATTTCTATTCACAACTGGGGGACAGCATCCCAAAGCACCTATACAGTCAAAATGTATAACGCTGCCGGAACCGAATTGGCCACTGCGGCAGGCGTGGTTTGTGCTCCCGGAGCTACGGTTAATGTTCCAGTTACCTGGACACCCACCGCAGAAGGCTCTGTTACCATTTATGGCAAAGTCCTGCTTACCGGAGACCAGAATAATCTGAACGATCAAACACCAAACATGTCTGTGTTAGTTAATCCTACGGGAGTTTTTGCTATCACGGTTGGAGATGGTGGTCAGTTTGCCCGCGTGCCTTTGGACTTCTACTACGAGAATAGTATCTACGAAGGCTTGTATTATCCTGCCGAAATGGGCAACTTCATTGGCCAGATCAATGGCCTGCAGTTCTATAACAACTTCGTAACAAATCTGCCTAATATGCCTACCAAGATATGGATTGGAACCACTACCCAAACCAGCTTAACTGATGGTTGGATACCTGTTTCCAGTCTTACCCAGGTGTTTGATGGCACTATAAATTATCCTTCTGGAGACAACATAGTAACCATTCCCTTCACCACTCCATATCTGTATTTGAATGGTGAAAACCTGGTGCTATTCTTCAATCGTCCCCAGGATACCGGATTTTACAATGCTTCGGACGATTTCCAGGCTCAAACCGATGCCGTAAATACCACACGTTCAAGAAAGCTAAGTAGCGATACCGTTGTTTACGATGTAAACGCGCTTCCCACCACAGGAACGGTGTCTGGCCAATTCCCCAAAACCACCTTTATCGTAATCCCCGGGGGAGTGGGACACCTGAACGGAACCGTGCTGGGAGTGGGAAATGTCCCCCTGGAAGGCGTAGCTGTGCAGATTACCAACACAACCTATACTGCCACTACAAACGCCCAGGGGCAGTATAACATCCCAAACATACTGCCCAATACTTATAGCGTTAGCTTCACCAAATTTGGCTATATCACCCATACAGCCAACATCACCATTGAAGAAGATGAAACCGAAATCCTGAATGTAACCATGCAGCCTATGCCTACAGTTGGTGTAACAGGAACTGTTCTGGCCAGCGATACCGGAACCGGTATTTCCGGAGCCACAATTGCTTTGACCGGTTACCAAAACTACAACGCCACAACTTCTGCAACCGGTGCATTCAGCATTCCAACCGTTTATGCCAGCCAGGCTTATGCCTACACTATCATGGCTGCAGGCTACACTCCTGCCACTGGAAACATAAACGTTGGCACCACAGCCTATGCAATGGGCAGTATTACCCTTACAGAAATTGCTTATGCACCTTATGGTGTGCAAGCTGCCACAAATGATAATTTCACCGCTGTTAACCTTGCCTGGCAAGCTCCAGATCCCACAGCAGTGGACGTAACTGAAGGCTTTGAAGGTGCCACCTTCCCGCCTACCAACTGGACTCAGGTTATCACCAATACAGGTGCTCAGGTTATTCCCGGGGTTTTTCCTACCTGGTGCAGATTTGGTTCTATCAATGCAGGTGGAAGCCCTGTTAATCCTCCCAGCGGAGCATATCAAGTTGGGCTGTGGTGGGATTATAGCCATCAGGATGAATGGCTGATCACCCCCTCCTTCAATTGCCCGCCGGCAGCTCATCTAAGCGTGGACGCCTACATTTATCGTGGCTCTACCTATAACGACCATTACTACATCAAAGTATCTACCGATAATGGTGCCAACTGGACTGTGATCTATGACGCTACCACCCAAACCGGTGGCTGGAACTACTATGCCAGCCCCTTGCTTTTAGATATGGAAATGTATGGTGGCCAACAGATTAAATTGGCTTTCCAAGCAGAGGATCCACCCACTGATGACGGCTTGTGGTATGCCTGGTTTATCGACAATCTCTACATTGGCAATGCAACCCAAATAGTGCGTTTTGCCGGTAGTGATCTGGTTTCCAGAAGTTCTGCTACTGCCCGCAGTTTGAATGAACCGGCAAGCCTTCCCAATGCTCCAAGCCCATCTCGTGCAGCCTTGAACAGCTTCAAATACACTGAGCCTGGGTTTGCAGTTCAGCACATAGCTCCCAATGCCAGAACCAGAAACCTGCAAGGCTACAAAGTATGGCGTTTGCAAGCTGGAGCTGAAAGCAATCCTGCTCTTTGGGTCCCTCTCACTCCAGATGTAATTACTGTTCTAACCCACAGTGATCCCGCCTGGAATGGCCTACCTAATGGAAGTTACCGTTGGGCAGTTCGTGCCATATACACCGCCGAGGTATCTTCGGTTCCTTCCTTCTCCAATATATTGGTGAAGGAAACCCTGTCGGGCAACATAGTTGGCTTTGTTCGCAAAACCAATAATCAACCCATTGCAGGGGCAACAGTTACTGCCAATGGAGTAAATGCTACCACCAATACAGCCGGTGCATATAGCCTGGCTTTACAGGTTGGAACCTATAGCGTTACCGCCTCAGCTACCAATTATCTACCCCTTACCCAAGATGGCATTGTGGTATCTGCAAATCAGAATACCACTCTGAACTTCATGCTTACCGGAGTGGCGGGTGAAGATGATCTGGCACCTGTGGTGGCAACTGCCCTGAATGGCAACTATCCCAATCCCTTCAATCCTGAAACCGTGATCTCTTATGCCATAAAGAATAAGTGCGCAGTTAACCTGGATATCTACAACCTGAAAGGCCAAAAGGTTCGCTCTTTGGTTTCAGCTGTTGCCGATCCAGGCCACTATCGCATTGTGTTTAATGGCAAGGACGATAACGGTCAGGCCTTGAGCTCGGGAATATATCTGTATCGACTGAAAGCCGGAGAATACATTTCCAGCCGTAAAATGATGCTGATGGAATAGTCCAAATGCAAGTGCTCCAGAGTAGCTAAAACTCTGGTAAAATTAGATAGCAAGGGCGGGAAGCGATTCCTGCCCTTGCCTTATCCCCACTTTCCCCTTGTGTCACTTCTTGCAGCTTTGGGTGTCAGTTTATAGAATTACTTGACTAAATCTTGTGGTTTTCAAACTGGTAATTATTAGCGTTCTCATATTTGTGAACTAACAAAGGAGATATTATGCCCGAGTATTATGGAAATTCCCCAGTTACCGAAACCATACTGGTAGAGGATTCTACCCCTCTGGCTCCTGCTTTGCGGTTGGTGGATTGGTTAATTATATTGGTAATCAGCTTGTTGCCAATCGTAAATGTTATTGTTTTGGTTATTTGGGCTCTTGACTCCAAGGGCAATCCCAATCGCCGCAGTTTTGCCCAAGCCATGCTGATAATTTTCGGGGCAGAAATTCTGATAATGAGCATCTTTTTCGGCTATTTTGCGGGGATGATCTATCAAGTTTTTAATATAATATAGACAAAAGGAGTAAATATGAAATTCCTCGATCTTGCCATGAATGCGGCCACCAGCCTCGGTGCAGAGTATGCCGATATCCGCATTCAAAAGACCACCGACCAGGTGATATATCTGCAAAACCTGTCGCTAAAGCACACCAACACCGAGGTCCTGCACGGATACGGGATCAGGGTGTTCAAAGATGGTGCCTGGGGCTTTGCACACAACAATGTTTTCAACGATGAAGCGGTTTTGGCCACAGTGCAGAAAGCCTTTGAAATCGCCACCTTATCCGCCACGGTTAACAAGCAGAAAAAGCTGCGTCTTGCACCGGAACGAAGCTATATTGCCAGCTACAAAACTCCGGTGAAGATTGATCCCTTTGAAGTTCCGCTGGCTGAAAAGATTGATTTGATGATGGAAGTGAACCGCACTATCAAAAGCTATGAAGGCATTAAACAGGCGTTGTTCTATCTGGTTCAGCACAAAGACGAAAAGTTGTTCGCCAGCACCCTGGGCACCCGTCTGGATTTGATGAATCTGTTTATCGATCCCATGATTATTGCCACCGCAGTGCATGAAGGTGACAGCCAAAGCCGCACCTTTGATGAAGGCGGCAGAGCCGTGGGATGGGAATGGATTTTGGAGCTGGATTTGATAGAAAAAGCCCGCCAGATTGCGCAGGAAGCCCTGATGAAGGTGAAAGCTGAAAGTTTGGGTGCTGAACAGCGTCGCAGCCTGGTTTTGGATCCTAACCACCTGGGGCTTACCATGCACGAAAGTGTTGGTCATGCCACAGAACTGGATAGGGTTTTAGGTTGGGAAGCTGACTACGCGGGTATTTCCTTTGCCACCCCCGAAAAGCTGAAGAATTACCGCTATGGCAGCGAAATTGTGAACTTTGTAGGAGACAATACATTGAACCAAGGGCTTGCTACACACGGTTTTGATGATGATGGCGTTCCCGGCCAAAAATGGCATATCATAAAAGATGGTATTTTAAACGAATACGGCAGCACCCGCGACACAGCCATGGAAATAGGTTTGGACTATTCCCGCGGTTGTAATAGGGCTACTTATTACTTCGATCAGCCGATAAACCGCATTCCGAACCTGTATTTATTGCCCGGAACCAAACCCTTGACTCCCGGCGAACTGATTGCCGATACGGAAGATGGAGTTTTTATTCAAGGTCGTGGCAGTTTTTCGATAGACCAGCACCGGGTAAATTTCCAGTTTGGCGGTGATTTCTTTTGGGAAATAAAGAATGGTAAGCTTAGCCGTCCGCTGAAGAAAATTATCTATAAATCCTGCAATCCGGAATTTTGGAATAGCTGCGATGCCATTTGTGATGAACGTTTCTGGCGTCCCTTTGGCGTGGTGAATTGCGGCAAAGGTCAACCCAGCCAAAGTGCCAGAATGACGCATGGCTCTGCGCCTGCAAGATTCCGTAATATACGGGTGGGGGGTTCACAATGAACAGCGAAAAGATACTAAACTACGTAAAGCAACATAGCAATGCCGACGACTGGACTTTGCACATCAGCTACTGGGATAGCCATGAAACCCGCTTTGCGCAAAATGGCATCACCCAACACATTGCCGGGCCAAAGCTGGATATTACGCTAAATGTTTCCTATGGAACACAATCCGGTAGTGCCACGGTAAATCAGGATGACGAAACAACCCTGGCTTTCCTGCTGAAAACCGCACAGGATATTGCCAGGCATGCTCCTGAAGATCCGGAATTTATGCCCTCGGCAGCTTATGCCAAATTGCCCGTAGTGCAAAACTGCGATGCCGAGACCAAAGCCCTGGAACCAAAACAGATGGTGGAGCTTGTGCAACGTAGCATAGATAAAGCCAAAGCCTTTGGAGCCACGGTTTCGGGCATGACGGAAAAACACTTTGGTCAAAGCTGGATGTTTACCAAAAACGGCTTTGTGGGAAACAGCGAAAGAACAGATTTTGGCCACTCCATGACCCTGAAGAAAGCAGAAGTGGAAACCAAGGTGGATTACAATGCCAAAGCCTTTGCAGGATTTGATCTGGATAAGGATTTTGGCCGCTTGCAAGCCCAGGCAGAAGCCTTGGCCGGAATGCAAAGCTTTGATCCGCAAAAGATTGCCGTGATCTTACGCCCCGGTGCCCTGCAGGAATTGCTGTGGTTTATGGGCTGGATGATGAACCGCAGGCAAAGCGATGAGGGTTTTACTCCCTATACAGGACAGCTCGGCAAACCCTTCTTTGGCGAAAAATTCAGTTGGTATAGCACGCTGAAGCGTCCCGAAATGGTGGCAAGTCCCTATAATGGTGAAGGGGTGGTCTCTGTGGAACTGCCCTGGGTGGAAAACGGGGTGCTAAAAAACATGCCTACCAGCCGGCATTGGGCAAAAGAAATTGCCGGAACACCTTGCAGCCAGTATAACATGTTCATTCCCGGTGGTGAGGCCAGCGAAACCCAAATGATGCAGATGGTGCCGCGGGGTTTAATTATCAACCGTTTCTGGTATATCCGGACCGTGGATGCCAAAGCGGGGGAATTAACCGGTATGACCCGCGATGGAGTGCTGTATTTTGAGGGTGGAAAAGTGAAGCATGCAGTTAACAATCTGCGCTTTAATGAGATTCCTCATGAAGCTACCAGACGCATTCTTGCCTTGGGTGCCCCAGAGCTTGCTTCTGCTTATTCTTTACTGCCCGCCATGCTGATTGATAACTTCAATTTTGTAGATAAAACAACATTTTAAAAGAAATGTATTGACAGAAATGTGCGGTGGTAATTTAATGTCAACAGATGCGATTCAACATTCCCGTGAGCCTGTTCCTTATGTTTCAGGAGAGCCTCTAACCAGAATGTTCGATCCCGAAAAATAAGGAGATACCCATGGCCGACAAAACTCTCATTTGCAAAGACTGCTCCAAGGAATTCGTATTCACCGATGGCGAACAAGAATTCTACAAAGAAAAAGGTCTTCAGAACGAGCCGCAACGTTGCCCTGATTGCCGTAAAGCAAAAAAGGCAGAGTTCAATCGCAACAGATTTCAACGCCGCTACTAAGATATAGATAGCCAAAGTCTGTTAAACGCCACCTTTTGAGGTGGCGTTTTTTTAGTTGCTAATCCAATAAGCGCAGAAGAAAAAGAAGATTGAGCGGCTCCTCACAGGGCAAGGTGGGGAATTCCAATTCCCCCTACAAAAGTGGAGTCGATCTGGCCATTATTAGCTTGGTACTTATTACTATCTATTACAGCCAGATGGACTACACCGGGCACGGCCATTATTAGCTTGGTACTTATTACTATCTATTACGGCCAGATGGACTACACCGGGCACTTGTGAGTTTATTATCAAATTAGGTTGCAGAGTGTCGCTGTAGTCCATGTTGCCTGTAAAATTAGAGGAAGCTTGGAAATTAGGGAAGGCAACATCGACTCCAGACTTACCATTTACTCCAGACTTGCCATCGACTCCAGACTTGCCATTTACTCCAGACTTGGTGGCAGGTTGCATTGCATTGGAATGTTTCATTTGTCCCCTCCGTTTCTTAAAAAGTCCAAGGCT
>DIXL01000004.1 GCA_002428685.1 Cloacimonetes bacterium UBA6081
ATCCGTTTCATTTGGGTTCAGATAAGCATAAGATGTCCAACTTCCAAACAATTAAGTGTATTTTATGCCGTCCCGATGGGACTCATAAGGGTTTCTCAGGATCGCATAATACTATCTGAAATGTCGTTCCCGCGGAGGCGGGAATCCAGCCCTTAAGAACCCAGTAGGGGTGACACTATATGTTGAGGCATATATTGTTTTATCTATCGCTCTTCCAGAGCTAATTCCTTGGCTGGATTCCCGCCTCCGCGGGAACGACAAATAGGTTTTGCTATGTGCAACGATCTTATTGTTTTATCTATCGCTCTTCCAGAGCTAATTCCTTGGCTGGATTCCCGCCTCCGCGGGAACGACACATAGTGGCAGGCAAAACATGGCAGTTTATCTGGTGGATCGCAATGTCAGTGAGCAAATCTACACACAAACGCGAAAGCCCCGGGAATTCCCGGGGCTTTCTGATTATAGATAGTTACTGTGTAAATATTACTTTACAATAACCATTTTCTTGGTTTGATTCATGGAAGGAGTGCTAAGTTTGTAGAAGTAGATTCCGCTTCCGCAAACGTTGCCTTTGCTGTCCTTACCATTCCAATTCAGAGAGTTAGGACCTTCTTTTACGCTATAGGTCTTCACAACCTGACCAAGGATGTTATAAACGCTAACGGTTCCAGCTTCGCCGGCCTTAACGCTAACTTCGATGGTGGTGTTGCTATTGGCTCTGAAGGGGTTGGGATAGGCATTGCGCATGGTGGTGTATTCGGGAAGCACTGGAGGCACTTCGCCTTGGACAAGCACGCTCACAGGACCGTTGAAGGTGCTGTGACCCATGTCAACGGCTTCTAACCAGTACCAGTAGGTGCTGCCAATGGCAACTTCACTATCCACAATGTTATAAGATTGTGTGGTGGAAGTATTGGTGGCAGGAATCATGCTGGGGGTGATGCTAACTGCACTGGCTTGGTTGTCGGTTTCATTGCGATATACGCGATAGCCCAACAAACCGGTTTCGGATTGGCTAACCCAGGTAAGATTTACGAAGTTTTGAGCAGTAAGAGTTGCGCCAAAATAGCTCAACTCGACTGGTAGGGTGGGATCTCCACCGCTACCATATTGAATTTCGATATCCTCATCTTTAGTGGGAAGGATGGTAATTGTAACAGAACCAGGTCCAACCCAAACGCCATGTCCGGGTATCCAAATCCACTCATAGGTAGTGGTAAGAGTGAAAGTCCAGGGTCCTGCACCAACTAAGGTAAGGGGTTGACCAAATCCAAAAATGAATAATGGATTCAACGGAGGAGTTGGGGTGTAGGGACCACCGATAAGATTGGCGTTACCATCGGTAAATTGAATTGTATTGCCCGCAACTGCGCCAGGAATTTGAACTGTGTCACCTTCCGGGAAATCATAGGTATCCGCTTCCTGCACAAATGTGATGGTAGCATTAAACTCATGATCTACTTTTGCACCGACAAAATCAGCTGGAACAACGGTGATGGGATTCATTACCCAATGGTATCCTGCGTCAGCAGCGGAAATTGTCCAGTCGCCAAGCAGATCGTTAATTGCTGTGGTGCAGGTATAGACTTGGTTTACTGGACCTGCATAACTGCCAGGACCGGTTACGGTCTTACCGGCGGGACCATTAACGATAAGATTGTAAGTCCAGGTGTCCGGATCTGCTTCCAGCACAAAGGTAATGGTGGCATTATAAACATAATTGGTTTTGGCACCATTGGTTCTGCTGCCTTGAATTGCCTTCAGGTTTGCAGTGCTTTTACCTGCTGAAAACATTCCGGCAGTTACGTTAATGGGATTCACTACCCAGTGCCAGCCGGCTGGAGCTGCCGAAGCAGTCCATGCACCGACCAAATCATTGATATCAGTAGCATTGGGGCCACAATTAAAGGTTTGATTCATTGCTCCGCTATAGGCTCCAGGTCCGGTTACCGTATAGCCGATAGGGCCAACAACTTCCAGATTGTAAACCCAGCTATCAACCGGAATCAGGGTTCCCTGAAAGTCGATAGTGGTGTTTTCCGTAAGCGCAGGAACCACGGTTTCTGAAGGAACCCAAGTGTAAAGAGGATTCACAACTTTGTAGGTTCCGGCTACACCGGGATCGAAGGTGTGGGGAGTAACTTCACCGGTATCAACATTATCTTTGTAGATGGGTTGACCGGTTGGGGTGGATGTTACGGTGAGGGTGTAATTCACAACAGAGGCAGGTGGAATAACCTGTATTGGAGTTTGGATGTTAATGGTGGTTGTGCCTGTTGGTATTACTATGCTCCAAGTTGCAACTTCTTGGGTAGCGATGTGTTTAACCCACATTACTACAGTCCAGCCAGCTTGCCACTGAGTGGGGAAAATTGCTAGATTTACGTTAGTCGCAGTGTAGTAATTGGGGCTTAATCCAACCCTGTTAATCCTAAGGGATCCAGCAGGAGTGCCAAGATCTGTTCCGACGGTTTCATCACCAGTAGGTGGCCCGACAAGTGTAGCATGCACAATATAATCTGGGCTTGTTGTTACACCAGTATTGGTAACTGGTGCCTCAAGGCCTGTATCAAGGCTGCATCTTTGGAGGTAGGTTCTTGATGTATTTGCCATCAGGAACGCACTTACTGCGAAGATAAGTATTACTGTTAATAATAGTTGTTTTTTCATTTTTACTCCAAGATTATTTATTACGTGTTCCGAAAGTTGTAGACGCAGATCTGACTGGCCAAGTAACTGTACTCAGAGCATTAACCTGCATGGGGAAACCAATAGATACAGGAAAGTCACCTTCCCAATAGCCAAGATCAATTGCTGCCATCCATGTCTGAGCTGTGGCATCCCAATAACTCAATGCGTCAAGTGCTCCAATTTCGGTACCTACATCGCCTGCCATAAGTATGTCAGAACGATTAAGGGGGACCATGATGTCGTTCAGCCCTTCAATCATGGAATATGAAGCATTAGTAGCTGGTAGAGCACCGATGCTATATGCACTGAAAGGGCTTAAGGCATTCACCATTATTACTGATCCTGTTTGGACAGGAAAGTCACCTTCCCAATAACCTAGGTCAATAGCTGCCATCCATGTTTGAGCACTAGCGTCCCAATAGCTTATTGCATCCATCAAACCGGGATTAGCATCACCAAAATTTCCTGCCAGAGTAAAACCTTGATTCATTGGTAATGCAATATGGTTCAAACCAACGAGACAATCATATTTCACATATCCGACAACATCGGATGGTGCGGATTCAACCGCTGCAAGCATGCCAATGGCAAGAAGTAGCAGCAGCGGTAATATAAATTTCTTCATAACATTCCTCCTAAAGGAAATGATACTTTGTTTTTAAGATATTAAAGTTTTGTGTTCTTCACTATTTCCGGCCACTGGCATTTCGGCCGGGCGGAAAGAACGACGTTCACGGTAACAAATCCGGCGGCTGTTTGGCCAAAGCCGGGGTTTGGTTTTGAACGGTTAAGAAACTGTTTCATCGCACATTACACTCTTTATCGGTTTGTTATTTATTAACGATTCCCACGCTAATTACTTTGTAAATCCTGTCAAGCACAAAATAAGCTTTTTTTCGTGTTTTGCCTTTTTTTTTGTAGCCGCTGCTCCACAGGTGTGTTATTATCGCTTTAGCAGATTGGATTTACGGGATTTTTTGTGCGTTTTACTGTCTGGTTCCAAAGCCATCTTACTTGCATTATAGAATCAATAAGGAATCATTACGGACTTTGTCCTTATTTATTGCTTATTGATTCCGTAATAGGAGCAAGGGAAGAGTGCCACGTAGTTTGTTTTGACCTGCCCTCCGTGTTTTGACCTGCCCTCCCTGGTTTGACCTGCCCTCCCTGTTTTGACCTGCCCTCCCTGTTT